>JBHOTF010000156.1:0-2055 GCA_042584005.1 Bacteroidota bacterium | reverse complement strand
TTGTAAATTTATGTGTTCATATAACCCTAAAACCAATATCATGAGAAAACTAAGTTTTATACTTCCATTTATAAGTTTATTATTCTTGATGAGTTGTGAGAAGAATCAAGCTCCTGAGGTTAACAACATTCAATCTTTAACAGATACCATTGTTGGTGGGTCAGAAGTAATAATAGAGGTAGATGCCAATGATACGGATGAAGATGTATTAACTTATTTGTGGTCTGCGAATGGTGGTGAGTTTATTTCCTCAATAGATTCAATTTTAGTAATATGGAAAGCACCATTATCTATTACTGATGCTTCTTATGACATTACAGTTGAAATCGCAGATGATGAATTTACTGTCAGTGAATCCTTGATTGTAACAGTTGAAGGTGGTAAGTTCATTGACATGAGAGATGACAATATTTATGAATATGTTGAAATTGGAACACAGACATGGATGGCGGAGAATCTTGCATATTTGCCTTCTGTAAGTCCATCATCAGAAGGTACTGACTCAGAGATATATTATTATGTTTATGATTATGAAGGAAGCAATATCACTGAAGCTAAGGCAACAGATTACTATAGCACTTACGGTGTTTTATATAACTGGGAAGCTGCTTTATTAGCTTGTCCAAATGAATGGCATTTACCTTCAGATCAAGAATGGAAAAATATAGAAGTCTATCTGGGGATGAGCGAGTTTGATGCGGATGGATATGAATGGCGGAGATCGGGAGATGTTGGTAAAATGCTTAAATCAACATCTGGCTGGAAAAATAACGGAAACGGAGACAACCTCAGTGGTTTTAATGCTCTCCCTGGTGGAGCTTGGATCTCTGACGGTAATTTCAGAAGTATTGAATATGTCACTGGCTTCTGGTCCAGTTCACCCGCTGAACACGCTTGGCAGTCTTTGGCATGGTCTCGCTCCTTGGCCTCACACAACAATGGAGTTGCTCGCTGGGACATGTTCCGAAGCTACGGCTATTCAGTCCGCTGCCTCAAAGACGACTAACATTCTTCACCACTTATCTTTATTCTTTATAGGGAAAAGTGGTGAAACTATCAGACCTGCCGTAGGACATATTGACTCAAATGATAATTCATAGTATATTTATGTGTTCATATAACCCCAAAAACCAATATCATGAGAAAACTATGTTACATACTTCCATTTATAAGTTTATTATTCTTGATGAGTTGTGAGAAGAATCAAGCCCCACAGGTTATAAACATACAATCCTTAACTGATATCGTAGTTGGTGGTTCAGAAGTAATTATAGAGGTAGATGCCAATGATACAGATGAAGATGTTATAACATATTCGTGGTCTGCTGATGGTGGTGAGTTTATTTCCTCAATAGATTCAACTTTGGTAATATGGAAAGCACCCTTATCTATTACTGATGCTTCTTTTGATATTACTGTTGAAATCGCAGATGGCGAATTTACAGTAACTGAAACATTGGTTGTTACAGTTGAAGGTGCTAAGTTCATTGACCTGCGAGATGACAATATTTATGAATATGTTGAGATTGGGACACAGACATGGATGGCAGAGAATTTAGCGTATTTACCATCAGTGAGTGATTCTGATGTAGGTTCTACTGATGAACCATATTATTATGTATTTGATTATGAAGGAACCAATATCACCGAAGCAAAGGCAACAGATAATTATGATACTTATGGTGTCTTATTTAATTGGGAGGCTGCTAAATCAGCTTGTCCAGAAAGATGGCATTTGTCTAGCGATGAGGAATGGAAAACTTTGGAGATATATTTGGGTATGAATTCTTCTGATGCAGATGATAATGGTTGGGAGAGAGATTCTGGGAATGTTGGAATAAAGTTGAAATCAACCAGTGGTTGGGATGATTATGGAAGTGGTGACAATTCCAGTGGATTCGCGGCCCTTCCGGGCGGAGGCCGTTATACCATGACTTGGGGAAATTTCGGCAACTACGCCCACTTCTGGTCCTCTACAGAAAAACGCTACCCTTACGCTTGGTGCCGGTACTTGAACAGCTACTTTGATGGCGTGGGACGAACCACACAAAACAG
>JBHOTF010000155.1:0-2071 GCA_042584005.1 Bacteroidota bacterium | reverse complement strand
CATCGGCAATTATTGCCTCAATACATACAAAATCTACTAATAACAAATATACAGTTCTTGTAAAAGGAGGTATTCTTGAAGTTAGCTTTAGTAAAAAAACAGAAGATCAATTTGAAAACATCTGGTTAAGAGGCCCTGCTAATATGGTATATAAAGGAGAATACTAATTAATATAATTATGCATCGATATTTGCATATGTAGCATTCTCTTCAATAAATTCTCTTCTTGGAGCCACTTCATCGCCCATAAGCATAGAAAAGGTCCTGTCGGCAGCTATAGCATTAAGAATATTGACCTGACGAAGAGTTCTTTGCTCGGGGTTCATTGTAGTGTCCCATAACTGGTCTGCATTCATCTCACCAAGTCCTTTGTAACGTTGAATATGAATACCGGTTTCTTTTCCTCCACCGGTTAATTCTTTTACATAACTTTCTCTTTCTTTTTCTGACCAGCAGTATTTCGATTCCTTGCCTTTTTTAATCAGATATAATGGTGGAGTTGCAATATACAGGTAACCACTATCAATAAGCTCTTTCATATACCTGAAAAAGAAGGTCAAAATTAAAGTCACAATATGGCTGCCATCAATATCGGCATCACACATTATCACAATTTTATGATATCGAAGTTTTTCAAGATTAACTGCTTTACTATCCTCTTCAGTACCAATTGTTACACCAAGAGCAGTAAAAATATTTTTTATTTCTTCGTTCTCAAATATTTTATGCTGCATTGCTTTTTCTACATTGAGAATTTTACCTCTTAAAGGCATTATAGCCTGAAATTGACGATCTCTTCCCTGCTTGGCTGTTCCGCCCGCTGAATCTCCCTCAACAAGAAATATTTCACACTTTTCTGGATCTCTGTTAGAACAATCAGCGAGTTTCCCCGGAAGGCCTGCCCCTCCTAATACAGATTTTCTTTGAACGAGTTCTCTGGCTTTTCTGGCAGCATGGCGAGCTGTTGCAGCGAGTATTACTTTCTGTACAATAATCTTGGCATCTTTGGGGTGTTCTTCAAGATAATTCTTCAGATTTGCACTAACAGCCTGATCAACAGCAAGACTAACCTCTGAATTTCCCAGTTTGGTTTTAGTCTGACCTTCAAACTGAGGTTCAGCAACTTTAACTGAAAGAACAGCTGTTAATCCTTCACGAAAATCATCACCGCTAATATCAAATTTTAATTTGCTTAAGAGCCCGCTATCATCTGCATATCTTTTTAATGTTCTTGTTAATCCTCTTCTGAATCCTTGTAAGTGGGTTCCGCCTTCAATTGTATTAATATTATTGACGTAGGTGAACACATTCTCATTAAATGAGGTATTATATTGAAGGGCTATTTCAACAGGAACATCACTATTATTATTTTCAATGCATATTGTTTCTTCAATTAATTTTTCTCTGGCAATATCAAGAAATTCAACATATTCTTTCAGTCCTTCTTTTGAAAAAAATTCTTGACTTTGAGGTTTTGCAGCTATTCCTGTATTACCGTTTGTGCGATTATCAGTAAGTTTCAGAAGTATTCCCTTATTAAGAAAAGCAAGTTCTCTTAAACGGCTTGCAATAATCTCAAATTTATAATCAAGAGTATTAAAAATAGTTGGATCCGGTCTGAAGCTGATAATACTTCCGGTATAGTCTGTTGTTCCAGTTTCTTTAACAGGGGCCAGAGGTTTTCCCAGTTCATATTCCTGAACATATTTTTTACCATCTCTGTGAATTTCTGCCTTAAGATATGCAGACAGTGCATTAACACATGATACACCCACCCCATGCAATCCACCGGATACTTTATAGCTATCTTTATCAAATTTACCACCAGCATGAAGAACTGTCATTACAACTTCAAGAGCAGACTTTTTTTCTTTCTCATGATAATCTATAGGTATTCCCCTGCCATCATCTTTAACTGTAATTGAACCATCCTCATTTATAAGAACATCTATATTATTACAATAGCCGGCCAGGGCCTCGTCAATAGAATTATCAACAACTTCATAAACAAGATGATGTAGCCCTCGCGTCGACACATCCCCAATGTACATAGCAGGTCTTTTCCTTACAG
>JBHOTF010000154.1:0-2145 GCA_042584005.1 Bacteroidota bacterium | reverse complement strand
CATTACAGGTTTGGGGTATTATGAAGCTGAAATTAATGGTGTTAGAGTGGGAAATAATATGCTTGATCCGGCATGGACAAATTATAATACAAGAATTTTTTATTCAACATATGATGTTGGGAAAATGCTTAATAATGGACAAAATTGTATTGCTGCCAACCTGGGAAATGGCTGGTATAATCCATTGCCAATGAAAATGTGGGGTAATAATAACATAAGAACCAGTTTGCCTGTTGGAAGACCATGTTTAATAGCCCAGTTAAATATTGAATATGAGGATGGTTCAAAAGCTTCATACTATACAGATGAGAGCTGGAAAGTGCATGATGGGCCGATATTAAGAAATAATGTATATCTGGGTGAAATTTATGATGCCAGAAAAGAAATTAAGGGATGGTCTGTTCCCGGACTGGATGAGAAAGAATGGTCTACAGCATCACTAACGCAGGGCCCCTCCGGAAAATTGCAATCACAACCTCTTCCGCCAATTAAAATAACAAAAACGGTACTGCCTGAAGCAGTATTCGAAATAGATAATGGTGTTTATATTTTTGATATGGGAGAAAATTTTGCAGGATGGATAAAACTAAAGGTTGAAGGAGAAAAAGGAAGAAGAATTAAATTAAGATATGGTGAATTATTGCATGAAGATAACAGTCTTAATGTTATGACCAGTGTAGCAGGACAAATAAAAAGAAAAGGTGTAGGAGGGGCCGGATCGCCTGATATTGCATGGCAGGAGGATAATTATATTTTAAAAGGTGAAGGCATTGAAGAATACTCACCAAGATTTACTTTTCATGGTTTTCGTTATGTTGAAGTTGCCGGTTACCCTGGTGTTCCAACAACAAGCTCATTAACAGGATATAGACTAAGCTCCTCTGTAGAAAGTGTTGGGAGTTTCGAGTGCTCAAATGATATGTTAAATACTATCCAGAAAATTACACAAAATACTTTTCTAAGTAATATTTTTAGTGTGCAGTCTGATTGCCCCCACAGGGAAAAATTTGGATACGGTGGAGATCTGGCAACTACATGCGATGCTTTTATGATGAATTATGATATGGAGGGGTTTTATGCCAAGGCGGTTTATGATTGGGCAGATGCAGCACGTTCGGATGGTATGTTAACAGATGAGGCACCGTTTGTTGGAATTCAATATTGCGGGGTAGGATGGGCATTGGTTCATCCTCTTTTGCTTAATAAACTTTATCAGTATTACGGCAATATAAGAATTGTAAGGGATCAATATGATATTTCAAAAAAATGGTTTGATCTGGTTATTTCTAAGAATCCTGATTTTATAATAAAGAATGGTTTGAGCGACCATGAGAGTCTTAATCCCACTCCTGCACCGGAGTTGGTTACACCACTTTATTATTATAGTGCAAAACTTATGTCTAAACTATCAGCAATTCTTGATAAAAATGAGGATTGTGATAGGTATTCAGTTTTGGCTGAAAATATTAAAAGCAAATATATTGAAAAATTTCTAGCTCCTTTGACTGGTGAAGTCGAACCGAAAACCCAGACAAGCCAGAGTTTTGCTATATGGCTCGGTCTTATCCCGGAAAAAGAAAAAGAAATGGCTTTGGAGTATCTTTTAAAGAAAATCATTATTGAAAAGGATAGCCATTTAACAACAGGTATTTATGCCACAAAGTTTCTCTTTGATATTCTTTCTTCTACAGGAAATATTGATCTGGCATATAAAATTGTAAGCCAGAAAACATTTCCCGGCTATGGATATATGCTTGAAAATGGAGCTACAACTCTATGGGAGCATTGGGCCCTTAGTGAAAATACTTATTCTCATAATCATCCTATGTTTGGTACAGTAAGTGAATGGTTTTATAAATGGCTTGGAGGAATTCAGCCAGATACTGATGCTGTTGGATTCGATAAAATCATTATTTGGCCGCAGATAGCAACCGGTCTTGAATGGGTAAATTCTGATTATAATTCTGTGAAAGGATTAATAAGAAGCAAGTGGACAGTAAAAGATGGAATATTTAAGCTTAATGTTATTATTCCTCCAAATAGTACAGCCAAAGTTTATATACCAACATCTGATGCAGGAAGTGTTAAAGAAAGTGGAAAATCAGCTTCTAATGCCGAAGAAGTAATTTTTAAGGAATATGAGAA
>JBHOTF010000153.1:0-2170 GCA_042584005.1 Bacteroidota bacterium | reverse complement strand
CAGTTATAAGATCAATTCCCTGAAGAAATTCCCTGATTAACTGGCGTAAGATACCATTTCCTTTACCATGTAATATTCTCACTTCAGACTTATTCAGCATAATAGATTCATCAATAAAATCAGAAACTTTTTGTAAAGCTTCATCTGCTCTTAATCCTCTTACATCAATATTTGGATTAAACTCCATTTGTTTTTTCCCAATATCATAAAACTCCTGGCCTTTTATGGATCCGGGACTTTTACTTTTCATTTTATACTCCTTGTTACTAATTTTCTGCAATCTTTCTTTTTTCAGTGACATTTTCATATCTCCTATAGAAACTATTGCTATTTCATCATTTACATCAAGAACCTCCCCATATGCTTCCTGTCCAATAATCAGAACTTTATCTCCTTCTGAAATAATTAAATCTTCCAGTCTGATACTTTCATCAACAGGAGGTTTTTTTAAAAAATGAGTTTTTCTGATTTTTTCTTCATTAGCACCAAGCTTTTTTATTTTCTTTAAGCTTCCTGCCTCTTCACTGGTTTTAATTATGAGCTTTGAACCTAAAACTTCCAATTCCTTTCTTGCCGTTTTTGTTTTTTCTTTTTCAGCCTGGCTCTCCTTAATTCTTCTTATTGTATTTTCAATAAGCTTGTTAGTGCCTGATAAAACCGATTTGGCTTCACCATGTGCTTCATCCAGTATATCTTTTGTTTGTTTATGTAATGTATCTATTTCTTTGTTATACAATTCTATAAGCTCCTGTATCCTTTTTTCAGCCTTTCTTATATTTTGCCTTTTCCTCCCCCAATATCTTTTATCTCTTTCAATTTCTCTAAGATGCTTATCAAAGTTTATGTGTTCTTCTCCTATTCTTTCAGCAGCTTCAGATAACAACTCAGGTGACAAACCAATTTTTCCGGCAATTTCAAAAGCAAAAGAACTTCCGGGTTTTCCAATGGAGAGTTGAAATAATGGTTGCATTTTATTTGAATCGAACAGCATGGCACCATTAATTATTCCATCGCTATTCGATGCAAAATGTTTCAGATTTGAATAGTGAGTAGTAATAACGCCATATGTTTTCTTTTTATTCAGCTCAGACAAAATAGATTCTGCCAAAGATCCGCCAAGAAGAGGTTCTGTTCCTGTTCCAAACTCATCAATAAGCAATAATGATTCCATATCAGCATTTTTGATAAAGTATTTCATGTTTATCAAATGGGAGCTATATGTACTAAGATCATTTTCTATTGATTGTTCATCGCCTATATCAATAAATATTTTTTTAAAAATTCCGATACTGCTATTTTCATTAACCGGGATTAACATACCACATTGGAACATATATTGTATTAGACCTACCGTTTTCAGGCAAACTGATTTTCCTCCTGCATTTGGTCCTGATATTAGTAATATTCTGTTGTTTTTTTCGAGCTTAATATTGAGTGGTACAATTTTTCTTTCTTCAGAAGCATATGACATAAACAAAATAGGATGTCTTGCGTCAATCCAATCAATACCTACTGTTTCAGTATATTTTGGCAATATTGCATTAAGGGAAATTGCCAAAAGTGCTTTAGCTCTGATAAAATCAATTTCAGCTAAATATTCTCCCCCATAATTAAGTTCATCTTTATATGGTTTGATAGAACTGGTAAATGAAATTAATATTTTAATTATTTCTCTCTTTTCAGCATAGATGAGCTCTTTTACCACATTATTAACCTCAACAATTTCTGCCGGCTCAATATATGAGGTTTTTCCTGTAGAAGATTCATCATGAACTATTCCATGAAGTTTTCTTTTATAGGCAGATGCAACTGGTATTACAACTCTCCCATCTCTTACTGATAATGTAACATCCTGCTCAACCCAACCATCTTTCTGAGCTTTTCGAAGTATGCCTGATATTTGCTTATTAATGCCATTTTGCTTTTCACGAATTTTTCTTCTTATCCCTTCAAGTTCCGGTGATGCATTGTCTTTAACTACACCGGTTTTATTTATTATTCTATTTATATTATCAAGCACAAAAGGAAATATTTTCACTTTTGACGACAGCTTTTTCATACACGGATATTCTTCAACCGGTTTTTTCTTAAAAAAATTAATATATGATTTAACCGATTCCAGTGAAAGTTTTAATTCAACAAGTTCTCTGGCTTCAATGTATGTACCATC
>JBHOTF010000152.1:0-2192 GCA_042584005.1 Bacteroidota bacterium | reverse complement strand
TGTAGGTATAGCATCTTATAACCTCTATGGTATGATGGATTTAAAGCTTTCAAATAATAAAATATCAGACTTTAACGGCCAGGGTATAAATATTATAGGAGACTATAAGGTTGAAATTGATCATAATAATATAAGTTGTTCATTTGATGATTTTTTCAGTCACTGGTATGGAATTAAGATGCAAGGGGGAACAGGAATCATTACCAAAAATTTAATAAAGCTTAAAAATGATGCGGAATACCCTGAATATTCAGCTGGAATATATTTACTGAAACTATGTGAAAACCCGGCAATAAATGATAGAATTGCTGGTTTAGAGAATATTACAATAAGTCAGAACATAATTAACAGCACTTATACGGGAGTTCGTGTTAACACGGAAGAAGATTGGGCAAATGGCTGGTCAATAAATGGGCTTAAATTATTGTCAAATACTTTCGTTAAACTTGATGAGGGATATTTAGTATATAACTATGGGGTTGAGTATGAGGTAAAATAAAAGCATAAATTCTGTTAAACTAATATATGGGCGAAGTATTCACAGAATTCTTCGCCCTTACTATTGTCTTAATATTTTCATCTTTTCTCTTATTCAAGAATTTGCAGTTTAATTGCCTACTTCTTCTCGAAACTTGGTACAACATCCATATTAGCCATTTTATTGACAATAAGGAATCCAAGCCTACTGAGACTTTCTGCCTTGGAGTAGTCAATTTTATCCGCATCATCAGTTGGGCGATGTAAGTCTCTATGGATACCAGAAAAGAAGAAAAATCCAGGAATTCCTTCACCGATAAAGCTCTGGTGGTCGCTACCACCTGGAGAATCCTGATCATTATCGATAATAATTGGAAAATCAGTAATACCATCATTCAGGTCACTGATAAATGCCTCTAATTCATAAACATATTTTTTGTGGGTGACTACATAGTGCGCACGGCTTTCTTCATTCTTAGTTGAGCTTCGACCTATCATATCAAGGTTAACATTAAACTTGAGTTGCTCTTTTGGGATAAGATTAGAGTTTATAAAATAACGCGATCCTATTAATCCCATCTCTTCTGCAGTCCAGGTTACAAACAGAACAGGTCTTTTGCAAGGATTCATGGCTATGGCTTCAGCTATTTCAATAACACCGGCTGATCCGCTTGCATTATCATCTGCTCCATTACATATTTCTTCTCCTTGTTGACTTGCTACATGATCAAGATGTCCTCCTACCACAATATATTCGTTCTGCAGCTCAGGATCAGTTCCTTTAACCATTCCAATAACATTGTTCGAACTGATAATATCCTCATTGATTATTTTAGTTTCTCCTGTCAGGGAAACATCTTCAAGAATCTGTGTTTTATAATTATTAAGAATTTTATCAGGGTTTTTCATCGGGTTATTCTTGCTGTCTCCCATGATGGTATTGAGAAACTCTGGTTTGACAAGGTAAATTGAAGGAAAAGAACCACTTCCACCACCTTCATTTCCTTTAAAAACAACTTTCTCTGTGGCGAACTGACTGGGTATTTGTTCGAATACCATACCAGTTGATCCATCCATATCTATAAGGATAAGACCTGCAGCTCCCTTGGTGAAGAGACCACCTATTTTATTCTGGAAACCCATGGGTCCAATATATTTATCATGAATCTCTTGTGGTAATACGGGCTTTCCTTTTTTCATAGGAGCTCCACTCATGCAAACCATGATCTTCCCTTTTACATCCAGACCTTCGAAGTCATTCCATTTATTATCAGGATCTTCAATACCAAAGCCCACCCATGCTAATTCAAGATTATCATGATTGATATCGCTGGCAAGGAGAATTTTGAAATCGTTTTTGTGAATCAAATCTTTTTTCACTCCGGCTTTTGTTATACTCCATTTTAGCTCATCGCTGTATTTCGTCCTTGCAAATGGGACTCCCTGGAAGTAACTCATACTACCATCTTCATTCTTAACGATTGGTTCTAATCCTGCCGCAGCAAACTGAGATTCCACATATTTTGTGGCCATGTCATATTCAGGAGTAGTAGCCACCCTGCCTTTCAAATAATCTGAAGCCAGAAAGAATATGTGATCACGAAGTTCTGCCCCGGTAATCGATTTGAGGGCGGCATTAGTATTTTGTGCATTTAAAGATCCCGACATTAAAAGGATTGTTGTCGCCAATGTTAAAAAGAGTTTGCGAGTTTTCA
>JBHOTF010000151.1:0-2266 GCA_042584005.1 Bacteroidota bacterium | reverse complement strand
GTGCCAATTTAAAAGAGGCTAATGTAGAAGGAACAAATTTTAAAGGAGCTAATCTTTCTGAGGTAGATATTCATGAGGCAAATGGCCTCCGGTTATTGCAATTGTTGAACGCAAAGAGCCTTTATAAAACACATTTGCCCGATGAACTATATGCACTTATTAAAATGAGAAAACCTGCACTACTTAAATAGATTTTTATTCTATAGGATATTTATTTATAGTGCTTTTAGCTAAGTAATACGATAATCAATATTTGACATGGTTTATAACAGGTAAGCTGGAACTTTTGGCTTGCCTGTTATTTTTTTATTAATTTTAGAAGTCCAGAGATAAATACAATACTGGTATAGTGGTAAAGATAACCAGAACAAAACTTTAGCATGAGAATAAAATCATTTTCAATATTTATTATATCAATTCTGGCATCTGTTAATTTGAACGGGCAGAATCTCGACCTCCATTCAAAATATTTCAGTGGAAAATATTTTAGTATGGCTGGTACAGGTGCAGGTTTAGCCGGAGGGATAAATACATTTGATATTAATCCGGGAAGCCTGGGTTTCATTAAAAAAAGATCATATTCAGTTTCATATAATATTAATCTTTATTCATATTATTTGAGCAGGGAGAATGCTGATATGTATGGAGTATATGAATACGATTGGAATAAAATACAACATAATTTTGATAATGTATTAGCTGTATTTCCCGGTAAAAACAAATTTTCATTTGGAGGAGGAATAATAAGAAAACTCAGCCCTTATGTTCAGAATGAAAGCAGGGCACTTACAATGAGCAAATTGTTTGAACAGGAAACTTCAGGTGGTGTATATGCAATAATCTTATCGTCTTCATACAGAATGAGTGAAAAACTATCGGTAGGAATCAGCATGTATGGATATGATGGAATTATCAGGAGCGAGATAAAAGGGGATTTGCATGGCGCAGATCTTGATAAATGGGCATTATTGGAAAATAAATTATCAGGTTTGAATTTCAGACTAGGCCTTTTATATAAGTCTGAAAATTTTAGTTCGGGATTGGTTATTGAATCACCATATAAAATGAAATTAAAGAATGGAACAAGTCTGTCGGATGATAAAAAATATGAATATCTTTTTCCCGGATCAGTTAAGCAGAAATGGAATATGCCAACTATTATAAGGCTGGGAATCAGTTATTTTGGTTTGAAAAACTGTTTAATAAGTTTTGATATTGAATCACGAATGTATATTAGCTCTGAAATAAATCTTAATGTTTGGGAATATGGTGAAAAGCCTAATTGGAAGAACATAGGAATAATCAGAACTGGATTTGAAGTTTATCCCTTTAAGAATAAAACAATACCATTCAGAGCGGGTTATGCATTAATTCCTCAACTTTATGCTTCAAATATTTCATATGGACAGGGATATTTTATTGAAGAATATGAAAATACAGATCAAATTAAGAAACAATTATTTTCTATTGGTTTTTCCTTCCCTGTAAATAAGATAATTCTTAATATAGGCCTGGCGTATAATATTTATACCTGGGAAAGAGAAATACAAGCAGTTGCTCTTGTTAATGAAAATTTCAGAGAAAAAAACTTTCTGCTTAATGTTAGCATATTACATACAATTGAATAATTGTTAATAAAAAAAGGCTGTCCTTTTAAGACAGCCTCCTTTTATAAACTTTATATTATTTTAGAATATAAACATGTCAATATCAAAGTTCATTGAATTACCTTCAGTGATTTGGAATTCAGTTAAAAACGGGCTTCCAAGACCGCCGGAACCATGCCATCCAACAAAGTCGCCAAGGGACCATCCAGCACTATTATCACAATCTTTCCATACATCAAGATAATAATTTCCTGGAAGGACATTATTCATTACAAAAGTAACTGATGAACCTGATCCTACGGATGCTGTAAATCGGATAGGTGAATTACTGTTCCAGTTAGCAAGGCTGGTATAAATACTAATTTTGGAATTAGAAAGATCACCATTAACACCGGCAATGAAACTAGCAGTTCCTGTAATATTTGTTGAGGCTGAAACTGCAGTAACTGTTAAGGTAGCTGAGGAAGAGGCTGTTCCTCCATTTCCATCAGTAACCGTAACTGTTATTGAATACGCACCGGCAGTAGAAGGGGAAGTCCAGGTAACTGCAGGTCCTGTACCAGATATAGCGCCGCCAGTTGGAATCCATGAATATGTAAGATTATCTCCGTCAGAATCACTGGCAACAGCCATTACAGTGACGGTTCCACCTGCATTAA
>JBHOTF010000150.1:0-2292 GCA_042584005.1 Bacteroidota bacterium | reverse complement strand
TATAATAATATGAGGACAGGCGCCCTGATACCGATTTTTACAGAAGGATCTACTCAGGCTCTTGAATATGATCTTGATGATTTTGTTGTTTTCGGAGCTTCCAATTCAGGCAGAACAAAAGAAGTTGTAAGGTTAATAACAAAATTAAAAAATAAAGGGCATAATGCCATTTTTGGTTTAACTGCAAATGAAAAGACCAAGCTTGAAGAAATATCAAATGCTACTCATATACTCAACTGCGGTAAAGAAAATGCTGTTGCTGCAACAAAATCAGTTATTGAACAGGCTCTGTTTTATGATAGCCTGCTTCATAATTTTGCAGGTGGGGAGATGAAATATTTATATGACCTGGCATTAGATATTGAAAATGCATTAACTATTGAAATTGATCCTGAGCTGGTAGATAAAATGAAGAATGCTGATATGATCTATTTTGCAGGTAGAAATACAGGTGTTGTTGAAGAACTTGCATTAAAGACCAATGAGATAACGCGAAAAAAATCAGACTTTCTGGAAGGAACTTATGCAGTTCATGGTATTGAAGAAGTTATGGACAAAAATGAGCTGGTTATTGTTGTTGAACCCTTTGAAAGTGAAGAAGAAAAGTTTCAGGAATGTTTGGTGGATGGTATTGGGATGAGTGTTGTTGCACTTTCATCAACTGAAACAAGTTTTCCAACCATTAAAATACCTGATGGTGGAAAATATAAAAATTATGTAGAACTGGCCGCTGGCTGGAATGTATTGGTTGAAATTGGTATTGCATTGGGAATAGACCTTGACAAACCTGTAAGAGCGAGAAAAGTTGGCAATGAGTATATTGTTAAATAATATTTAGAAACAAGAAAACAATTATATATGAAGGAAGTTGCTATTGGGATTGATATTGGTGGTACAAATACTGAATTTGGAATAATTGACAAGCATGGGAATTATTTTTATGAAGGAAGTATACCTACACGGACATATCCGGAAATAGAGGTTTTTATTAGTGCTCTATATAAAAAAATAGAGGTGAGCCTAAATAAAATAAATGGGAAATTTGATGTAAAGGGTATTGGTATTGGTGCTCCAATGGGTAATTATATTAATGGCAATATTGAGCATGCTGCCGGTCTTCCATGGAAAGGTATTGTTCCATTGGGAGATATTTTTAAAAAGATATCAGGTTATCCGATTATTGTTACAAATGATGCTAATGCTGCAGCTGTAGGTGAAATGATATACGGCGGTGCCAAGGGTATGAAAAACTTTATTGTAATAACACTTGGAACAGGACTTGGAAGTGGCTTTGTAGTAAATGGCCAACTTGTATGCGGATCATTTGGTTTTGCCGGGGAATTAGGACATACAATTGTTCGCCCCGGGAAAGAGGGCAGAGAATGTAATTGTGGAAGAAAGGGATGCCTGGAAACATATGTATCAGCTACCGGAATAAAAAGAACTGTATATAAATTACTTGCCGACTCTAATTTGGATAGTGAAATGCGTGATGTAAGTTTTAATGATCTTTCATCAATTATGATTTCAGAAGCGGCAAAACGAGGAGATAAAATTGCCATTGAAGCATTCGAACATACCGGGGAAATGCTGGGATTTAAATTAGCAGATGTTGTTGCTCATACTGAACCTGAAGCTATTTTCCTATTTGGAGGACTTGCTCTGTCGGGTGACCTCATTATTGAACCTACAAAACTTCATATGGAAGCAAATTTACTTGAGGTTTACCGGGACAGAGTAAAACTTCTTGCATCCGGAATCAAAAGTAATAATGCTGCAGTACTTGGGGCAAGTGCACTGGTATGGCAGAAACTAAAAAATGAAAATAAATAATTCTCAAAAAATGAAGAAATTATTTCATTATTATTTATTCTTAATTGTATCGATATTAATTTTTTCCAGCTGTAATAAATCTGAGAATAAGCATCTTACAGATTATGTTAATCCATTTATCGGCACTGCTGCTCATGGACACACTTTTCCAGGAGCTTGTCTGCCTTTTGGAATGGTGCAATTAAGTCCTGACAATGGTACAAACGGATGGGACTGGTGTTCAGGATATAATTATTCCGATAGCACATTGGTAGGTTTTTCTCACAAACATCTTAGCGGTACCGGTATTGGTGATTTAGCCGACATTCTTATTCTTCCTACATCAAAAGAAATTAATACACATGAAAATGAGCCTGGAACGAAATTTATATATTCATACCAGGCAAATTATTCACATAAAAATGAATTTGCCGAGCCAGGATATTATTCGGTTTTACTTGAAAGTTCGGCGACAGATAA
>JBHOTF010000149.1:0-2340 GCA_042584005.1 Bacteroidota bacterium | reverse complement strand
CAGGGTCTATTAACTTTTTCTCATGATTAATATATTTATTATTCAGGTTTGAACGCTTCTCAACGATTTGAAAAGACAAAGTCAAAAAACATATTAACACAAGAACAATAGGAATAATGTGAATTGATTTTAGATTTTTCATAATGAACAGTTTTAATTTAATAATTCTTTTTTACAATAGTTTTAAATAAATAATACCTTTTATAACACTGATAATTTCTATGCAAAGATATATATATTATTTAGTACTTTGCAAGACATAGTACTATTATTTTCTTGAGTCAGAGGTTATCCTCCTCGTTATCAGGGTAATAATTTATTAAAATATTTTTTATTGAATGAATCTTGGTGGAGAATATTATATATTCATTCCTAGAATATATAAAATTGCAACCAAAGTTTTAATATAAGGACAAATCTTCATAGGAATGATTTTTGTCCTGGCACCTGTAAATGCCGATAGAATTGCCATAATAACAAGCATGACGGCACATAAATAAATCACTAATTCTGAGGTAGGATTAGTTAATCCTCCTTTAAGAGTTACAATAAAAGCCAGAATTCCAATAAAACTTAAAGTCATTCCCTCAGCAATCCATTCCATTAATATTATTTTCCTGTTATCGCCAGATATAGGATCGAAACCCTTTACAACATTAGAGCTTGGTATAATATGGGCAACACCCCAAAAAAATATTATTGCTGATCCGATATAAATTAGGATTTCCATAAAATATTTATTTGATCTTTTTTAATTGTTCTTCGATGTAAATTAATTTATCATCTGATTTTTCATATTTGTCTTTTGAAAGAATTCCCCATATACTATTGTTCTTCCATATAAGATGTATCTCTCCATTATAACGGTCAGACAATCTGTACTCTCCTTCATTAACATTATCTGTGCTTTGTTTACAGAACTTTAGATATTTCCGGATAATATCCTCACAACCAGCTTTATTTTCCTTTTTAATAAGTAAAAGAGTATAGTTAATATCGCCTTCCTTATAATTGTTTTTATATACATCGGTTAAAAAACCATGTCCGAGAAAATCTTTTGCAACAAACATATCAGAATTTGGTATCTTTCCTTCCTCAGGAAATACATTTAACATCTCAGGTAAAGCAGGAGATTCACATAAACTTTTTGCCAATTGTTTTGCAATAGCTAATATTGATTTTTTTGTATTATCTGAATTATCATGACTGTCGATTTTCACATAATACCTGCCTGATATAAAATTCAACATAGAACCTTCTTTATATGCCTGGGCACCAATATTAACTTTTTCAGGTTTAGAGGGGCGTTCCTGTGAATATACTCCATAAGCATCTGTTGAATTCTCCTGATCATAAACTTCAACATCAATTTCTGCTGCTGATTCTTCTCCTACACTGCTTATATAGGTTGCCACTTTTAATTCCTGAAAATCGTATATTATATATAGATCGGCAGCACCATTAATATATTCGTAAAGAGATTCAGCATTAAAGGTTTGAATATCATCTGATATTTCCCAGTTATCAATTTTTGGAAAATAATTAGCCTGAGCATTAGCTTTTTCCTGATGACTCAGGAAAAAGCTCAAAATAAGAATTAATAAATATGTTTTATTCATTTTCAAGGTCTTATAATTTATTAATCATACTTGCCATATAAGCAGCACCAAAACCATTGTCTATATTTACTACGCTAATACCATTGGCACAGCTTGTCAACATACCGAGTAATGCTGACAATCCCGAAAAATTGGCACCATAACCAACACTGGTAGGAACAGCAATAATAGGTTTGTCAACCAATCCGCCAACAACACTGGAAAGCGCACCTTCCATACCCGCAATAACAATTATTACTCTTGCCCCTCGAATTAGATCAAGATTATCGTATAATCGATGAATACCTGCCACTCCAACATCAAATGTTCTTTCCACTTTATTCCCCAATATTTCTGCAGTTACTGCCGCTTCTTCAGCAATAGGAATATCTGAAGTGCCTGCAGTTACAATAGCAATATAAGTTTCAGTCGGCTTCAGGGTTCTTTTATTAACCACTATAGTTCTGGCCATCTCATTATATTCAGCTGAAGGTGCTATTTTTTTAACTGCATCATAAATTTCCCGGTTGGCCCTTGTTGCTAAAATATTATTGTTTTTTGTAAGCATGAATTTAATAATTCCAACAATCTGTTCAACTGTTTTTCCCATACAAAAAATTACTTCCGGATAACCAGTCCTTATCTCCCTGTGATTATCAACTTTTGTATGGCCAAGATCTTTAAATGGGAGATCCCGCAAAAGTTTCTCAGCATTTTCAACATCAATTTTTCCTTCTTTAAC
>JBHOTF010000148.1:0-2368 GCA_042584005.1 Bacteroidota bacterium | reverse complement strand
TTGAGATAATTAAAAAGATCATAAAAAATATTAATATGAATCCTTTCAATCTTGTAAATTTAAAATACCATTCTTCCTGAAAAGTATCGTCATTAAAAATTCTAAGATGATATTTGTATTTCATCCTTTGCCAGAATTTACTTTTCTTTTTTTCTTCGTTCATTTTGGTATTTTTAACCGTTTGCAAAGATAATTTTAGTTTCAGTCTGTTCCAAATAATAAGGAAGGCAAGAGTATTGTTGTTTATCATCAATAAGTTTTGAGAATCTTAAAACTAATTATACCTTTGCTGTCCCTAAAAAGGAAAACTGTTTAGTTATAAAATATATTGCGGGGTGGAGCAGTTGGTAGCTCGTTGGGCTCATAACCCAAAGGTCGCAGGTTCAAGTCCTGTCCCCGCTACAAGAAAGCCCTCTTAACACGCTGATGTTGAGGGGGCTTTGTTATCCAGGGTGTAATAATAGTGTAAATTCTATATCAAATTAATTGAATTTATGCTGCGGCCATTGGTTTGACAAATTCGTTTTGTTAATTAATTTTTGTCGCTATTTCGATCTCAGGAAATAATTTTGCATGGTATATTAAGTCAATGTTTTGATTACCTTTTAAATATTTGTCAAAAAAATTCAGAATCATAACATTCATAATCTTTTCGATTTTTAAACCATCGATAGATCCTAAGAAAGGCTCAACAGATGGAACTGGATGGATGGAATAATCAGTAAAACTATAGTGGTCCGATTTTTTGACAGTTAAAGAGTAACTATCCAATGTAGATCTTTGTGTGAAAATGTTACCATAGCCTAAGTACCTTTCAGAATTCAGAAACATAGCAGGAATCTTAATCTCATTTTTTAATATGAAACCGGTTAATCCACCATCCATACTTAAGCATGCTTTAATCCTTTTATCCGAATGGCTTACTATTATTGATGCAAGCCCACCCATTGACATGCCGAAAACTCCAATTTTGTTCAGGTCCAGTTTATTATTAAAAAGATCGTTTTTTTTGTTTAATCCCATTAATTGATCAATAAAAAATGAAATGTCTTCTGCCCAATATTGTGGACTTTCCAAAAGACCCATTGGTAATGTTTTGTCCATATCTGCAAAAACCTGAAGACGTTCTTCGTCATTTCCTGCACTTGAAAGTTTTTCTAACAGCTCCATACTTTCAGGCTTTGCCATTTCAGCCATAAGCTTTTGTAACCTTTTGTTAGCCATATCAATATAGATAAATCGCCCATCAGGGAATGATGAAAACTTACATTCATAATGGCGGGAAATGCTAAAAACGATATAGCCATGACTTGCCAACTCCTCCATCTGTATTGAATTCTGGGAGTAATGCTCACCCCAACCATGAGAAAATACCAGCACCGGATATATGTTTTCTTTCGAAGATAAAGGTATATCACGGCTTGAATTTGTTTTTAGGGTTCTGTATAATTCAGGAAACTGAAGATACTTAATTACAAAATCTGATTCGGAATTTAATAAGTATGGCTCAAAATCAGATTTGATATCAGAAGGATACCATGACTTTACAGTGATTTCTCTGTATTTTTCCTGCTTATTATCAAATATTTCTTTTCGGTTATTATCAATAAAACTAAGGTATCTGACACCAACATAATATTTACCTGTTGGTTTCGGAAGTGTTTCAGTCTGTCTTTGCCCTATTGCAAATAAGTTGCTTAGAAGCAATAATAAAATAATCATGTTTTTCATTTCTAATAATATTAATTTCTATTTTCGGAAAAGATATAGATATTAATAAGTAACTTCCAATTATATGTGGTGATCGGTTAAGAATTGTGGCATGTTGCAATTGCTTGTAGTGTTTGGTAAGCCACCAGGGATAAATAGTTATGGATAATTCAGGAGAATTATTTATACTTAAATTATAGATTTATCAATTAATGGCATAAATATGCATAAATTCCTGATGTAATTGACGGGAAACCGGTATGATTTCATTAATATTACGAAAACTAAGTTTTAGGCCCTGCGCATTCCCACTAACCTTTATTACATTATCAAGGTTTACAATATAGCTTTTATGACAATGGAAAAAATTGGGATATTCATTTAGGTTGTATTTGACTTTCTTTAATGTTGTCCGAATTATTTCTTTTATATAATTTGAATCCTTAATGAAGTGAATAATAACATAATTATCTTGTGCATGAAAGTACATTATATTATTGCAAATGCAAGTAAAATCATTTCTTGGGTTTTGGGCCGATATGGTAATTAATTTTTCACTACCGTTATCAGAAAAATTATGGTCTTTTCTTCGGGTAATTTCTTTCGCTTCCTGCATATACTTATTAAGCAGAAAATTTTGTTTGAACAATATAAGAAG
>JBHOTF010000147.1:0-2379 GCA_042584005.1 Bacteroidota bacterium | reverse complement strand
ATAAAAATTATCTCATTTTTTTCCTGTACCAACAAAGATATGCATATATATTATTGTAGGTTTTAAATTGTGAAAAATGAAAAGATTATTTTTAGTGCAGGCCAGGTGGTGTTTTTCGTTTTTTATTATTTTTAGTTTTATTGAAGGAGTAGGTGGGCAAACAGTATTATTACCAGGAGATGTTGCCCTACTTACTCTTAATGCAGATGGCCAAAAGAATTTTGATTTTGTCAGTTTTGTGCATATTGAAGAAGGAACTGTAATTCACTTTACTGATGATGCCTGGATAGCCGGAGAAACAAATTCTTTTTTTGGATCTGAAGGAATACTGACTTTTACTGCAGAGAATAATATTAATGCTGGCAGTATTATTTCCTGTCCGGGTAAAGACGGAGGTGAAGGATTTGTTGAAAGTGGTTCTTTCAACCCTTCCGCTTCCGGAGATAATATTTTGATATATCAGGGGGACCAACAAAATCCTGTTTTTATTTTTGGAGCTGGCTGGGGAAGAGGTTCAACAGTATGGGAATATTCTCTGGTCTCTTCTTTAAACAGATCTGATATTCCGCCCGGATTAGGTTACAATAATTATACAATTTCCTCACTGGGAACTAGTGATAATTATCAATATAACATAGATAATGGTATTAGCGGGAAACAGGTAGAAATATTACTGAAATTGATTGAGTCTTCAAATTATTCCTCAGATAATTATGAGGCATTTCAAGCCATGTTAACACAGTTTACTGTTCAGAATGCTGTGTCGATATGTACAGGCAGCCAGGTTTCATGGACTAATGCACAATGGACAAACGGTTTACCTGATGAAACAACAGATATTATTTTTGATGGTGATATTATTATTGATACGGATTTAATATGCCATGATATGAAAATTAGCGGGGGAGGAAAAATTGAAGTATTGCCAGGTATTACAATGCGTGTGAACAGAAATATTCAGAATGATCAGGGGACAGATGGCCTGGTAATTAATTCCGGGCCTGATGCCAGCGGTAGTTTGTTTTATTCAGGAAATCAAATATCAGGAACATATAAGCTGTATATAGGGGAAAACCAATGGCATTTTATTTCCTCACCTGTTGATGAGGATTTATTAGCCGATAATATTCTTGGAACAACACAGGGAGATCTTTATGGGGCCTACAAATATGATGTGTTACAAAACCTGTGGATTTCTGCCAGTGGTGGCAATCTGAGTAAAGGAACAGGATATAATGTGTATTATGAAAATCAGGCCAAAATTGCTTCATTTAGCGGTGAATTTAATTCATATAAACAATATGAATATATTCAGTTAAATAAATCTGGAAATAATGGATGGAATCTTATTGGAAATCCATTTCCCTCAACTCTCGACTGGGGCCTGGCTCAGGATACTGATCCTGATGGATGGATAAAACAAAATCAACTAGTAGAAAATAAAACTATTTATATTACAACAGGTGGGACAGGCTCCAATACAAGCTTTGCTGTATATAATGGAAATTCAGGCATAGGAATTCCTGATAATGATGTCAGATATATTGCTCCGGGACAAGGCTTCTGGGTTAATGCCCTGGAAACGGGCAATTTGGGAATTAGTAATAATGCCAGATCAACTTCAAAAGCTGGTTTTAAAAATCAAGACAGTCAGATAAATACTTTCAGGATAATAATTGACAATAATAACTTTTCTGATCAGACTGTGGTATGTTACCTGAGGAATGCAATTCAGGAGTATGGAATTTATGATTCGGAGAAAAAAATAAACAGCCAAAATCAGGGAGTCCAAATTTATTCTATATTGCCAGAT
The DNA here is from genome assembly GCA_042584005.1 of Bacteroidota bacterium. GTDB lineage: Bacteria > Bacteroidota > Bacteroidia > Bacteroidales > JBHOTF01 > JBHOTF01. Next base: position 566 of record JBHOTF010000147.1, on the reverse strand, counting down.
AAGAGGCTGGCTATAAATGCATTGCCAGATTATATAAGTGTATACAGTATAAAATTGGGGTATTATTCATCAGCCGGCATGTTATTAAAAATTAATATTCTTCAGAATAATGATCAGGAAACTCAATATAAAATTGAACTTGAAGATTCATATAAAAACATAAAAACAGAATTAAAAGATAACAATTATTATAGTTTTTATACAGATTCCGGAACTTTTGAGAACCGTTTTCTTCTGCATATAATGCCGGTGAATATTATTGATAATATCAGGCAGAATAACACTCAACCACCTAAAATAATATTTAAACATAATGTTTTATCAATAAAAATGGAGAAAAAAGCAGAATGTGAGCTTGCAGTTTTTGATATTCTTGGAAGAATAATAATGAAAGATAAAATAATTGGCCCGTGTGAAAAAATGTATAATTTACATAATACTCCCGGTATATATTTTGTGAAATTGAACCTGGGGAACAGCCAGGTTGTGAGGAAAGTTTATTTAGAATGACTAATAATTCAAAGTTCAAAGTTCAAAGTTCAAAGTTCAAAGTTCAAAGTTCAAAA
>JBHOTF010000146.1:0-2432 GCA_042584005.1 Bacteroidota bacterium | reverse complement strand
TTTTTACTTTTTGTCTCAATAGGGAAAATGGATTAACTCTATGGAAGAAGGAAGCGCCGAGGCCTCGTAAAGAAAAGCTTGATAACAGGAATAATCCTGCCTCTCCTTCACCTGTTGTTGATAAAAATCAGGTTTATGTTTTTTTTCCTGATTATGGAATTCTGGCATATGATTTTAAGGGCAATGAAAAATGGAAAGTTCCATTAGGCCCTTTTAATAATGATTATGGAATGGGAGGTTCTCCTATTGTAACAGATAATAAAATTATTCTTATTTGTGACCAGAATATTGATTCCTATATAATTGCTCTTAATAAAAGTAATGGGGAAATAATATGGAAGAAGGCACGTCCGGAGGCTAAAAGCGGACATTCCACACCTATTATATATATACCGGAAAATGGTGAAAAACAAATAATTGCTCCCGGTTCATTTCTGTTGACTTCATATTCTGCAAATACAGGCGATAAAATATGGTGGTGTGGCGGGCTCTCATTTGAAATGAAATCCACACCAGTAATACATAATGGATATGCATATATTAATGGATATGCAACCCCTATGAATCAACCTGAAAACAATGTAAAAATACCCACATTCACTGAAGCTCTTTCAAAGTTTGATGCTGATAAGAATGGTAAACTTTATCAGAAAGAATTGCCAAAAGAACCTGTATATGGATGGTTTGCTTTTGTTGATGTGGCCAAAGATGGTTTTCTGGATTCTGCAGACTGGAGTTATTTTGAAGCTGCCCTTGCAAGCTTAAATGGTATGCTTGCTATACGTTTGGGCGGACAGGGTGATATGACAAAACAAAGTATTTTATGGCAATATCATAAATCAGTTCCACAGCTACCTTCTCCTTTAATATATAAGGATGTGCTATATATGCTTAATGATGGAGGAATAGTGACCACATTTGATCCGAAGAATGGGGATGTTATTCAGAAAGGGCGCATTAAGGGTGCTGGAACAAGCTTTTACTCTTCTCCTGTTGCTGCCGATAATAAAATATATATGATTAGCCGCAAGGGAAAAATTAGTGTATTAAAACAGGGAGGAAGTCTTGAAGTTCTTGCCACCAGCGAACTGAACGAGTTGTGTTATGCCACACCGGCAATTGCTGATGGAAAAATTTATCTCAGGACTGTAAATACACTATATTGTTTCGGATATTAAAACAGAATTAATATCCTTGTTTTTCGTACTTATTCTTATATTTTCTATAAAGGCGTTTATGCTTATTGTCGAGATTTATCCTTCGGCCTTCAATAAATGCAAATTCCACATTACTTGTTCTTATATCAAGAAGGTCGCCGGTTGAAAGGATAAGTGTAGCATCTTTACCTGTTTCAATCGTCCCTACTCTATTATCAATACCTAAAATCTTAGCCATATTTGATGTGATAGTTTTTAAAGCCTCTTCTTTATCCATCCCATAAGCAGCGGCAGCACCGGCATAAAATGGAAGGTTAAATGCACCGGTTGGATTTGGAAGATCAAGTCCGATAAGAATACCTTCTTTATTTAACAAATAAGGTATTTTATATTGTATTTTGACATCACCATCAGTACGTTTTGGTGTTCTCATAAGTCCGGCAACAATAACAGGGATATTATTATCTTTCAGAAAGTCAGTCATTTTTAATATATCTTCATCAACTCCAACCAATACAATCTTTTTTACATTATGCTTTTTCGCTAATGTAATACTCTCAATATTTTCTTTTATACCACCAGACCTTATATATAAGGTTTTTGTACCATCAAATAATCCTCTCATAGATTCCAGTTTAAGATTTTTGACATCCGAATCTGTAAGATTTTTATATGCATTGGCATCATTGAAAAACTTATCAATAGTAGCTACAGTTTTATCATAAATTTTGTTCTGGCTTGCAGAAGCTTCAGGATTAAAGAAGTTTGCACGAGTTGTTCTGGCAGGCCAGCTCATATATATCCCTTCATCCGTTGAAAAAGCTGCATCCGACCAATTCCATGCATCTAGCTGAACAATTGAAGACGAGCCTGAAATTAATCCGCCACCAGGTGTAATTTGAGCCAATAGGATACCATTTGATCTTAATGTTGGAATAACTTCAGAATCGGTGTTATAAGCAACAATACTTCTGATATTAGGATTAAATACACCTATTTCAGCTGCATCAACAGTTGCTCTAACCGACCCCACTTCAACCAAACCAAGGCTTACATTTGCAAGAATTAGTCCGGGATACAAATGTTTCCCTTCAGCATTTATAATTTTGTAATCGGACAGGTTCAATCCATGGTCTTGTGCGCTTTTAATTTGAGTGATTTTACCATTATTAAATGCAAGCAAAGCATTATTTATCACCTTGCCATTACCCAGATGTGCTGTAGCACCAATAATAGCAATGGCTTTATCTTGTTTGGAAGCAGGTGAAGGTACCT
>JBHOTF010000145.1:0-2471 GCA_042584005.1 Bacteroidota bacterium | reverse complement strand
TTGAAGAAATCATCTCAGCTATTGAACGATACAACCATCTTGTTCAACAAGGTCTTGAACTCTCAACATCAAGAGAAATGAGTTTCCGTGTAGCCCTGATTAGGACTTTTCTAAGCGATCAGCCACTGTTAATTGATATTGCAAAACAAAATGTTTGTGTAAATGATTTTAATAAATTAATTCGTCATTTAATCTTTCCTGTTGGTGGCAGAGGAAAATTGGGAGGTAAAGGTTCCGGACTTTTCATTGCAAAACAAATTATAACAAAATCAGAAAAACATAATGAACTGCTTGCAAATATTAAAACGCCTAAGACCTGGTATATATCCTCAGATAATATACTTAAATTTATAAGTTATAATAACCTTGAAGATTTAGTTGAGCAAAAATACAAGGAAATAGGCCAGGTTCGACAAGAATATCCTTATGTTGTTAATGTTTTTAAAAACTCCAGCTTTCCTCACGAAATAATTAATGGTCTATCTATGGCTTTGGATGATTTTGGCGACAAACCATTAGTTATACGAAGTTCAAGCCAGCTGGAAGATAGAATCGGAACAGCTTTTGCCGGTAAATATAAAAGTCTGTTTATTGCCAATCAGGGTACAAAAGAAAAACGACTTATTGAATTAATGGATGCTATTGCAGAAGTATATGCATCTACTTTCGGCCCCGATCCGATAGACTATCGTAAAGAACAAGGACTATTAGATTTTCATGAAGAAATGGGTATAATGGTACAGGAGGTGATTGGTAAAAAAGTTGGCCCCTATTTCATGCCAGCATTTGCAGGAGTAGCCTTTAGTCAGAATGAATTTCTTTGGTCAGCCAGGTTAAAAAGAGAAGACGGACTTGTTCGTATGGTTCCTGGTTTGGGAACAAGAGCAGTTGATCGATTGGATAATGATTATCCTATTTTAGTTGCACCCGGCAGTCCTAATTTTCCGGTTAATATTACAACAGATGAGAAAATCAGGTATTCTCCAAAGAATATAGATGTTATCAATCTTAAAACCTGTAGGTTTGAAACTATTAGAATAGAAGATTTATTAAAAAAACATGGGGATGAATATCCTGCGATCAATAATATTGTATCAATCCTGGAGCAAGATTTTATTCGACAACCAGGAGGTTTAGGAGTAAATTTTAAAAAAGATTCAATTGTAGTAACTTTTGAAGGCCTTTTTGAAAAAACTCTATTCATAAAAAGAATATTTGCCATATTAAATGAATTGGAGGAAAAATATAAGTATCCTGTTGATATAGAATTTGCTCATGATGGAGAAAACTTTTATCTACTGCAGTGCCGCTCCCAGAGCTCTGGAAAAATAAGCAAACCTGCCGCTATACCAAAAAATGTATCCAGAGATAAAATCATCTTTTCTGCAAATAAATATATTCCCAACGGTCATGTCACAGATATTTCTTATATCGTTTACGTTGATCCTCTAATGTATAGTGAATTAAGCAGCCATAAGGATATGGTAGCTATAGGCAGGGCGGTAAGTCGTCTTAATCAAATTCTACCTAAACGTAAGTTTATTTTAATGGGGCCAGGAAGATGGGGAAGCCGGGGAGATATTAAGCTCGGTGTTAATGTTACATATTCTGATATTAATAATTCATCCATGCTAATTGAGATGGCCAGAAAACAAAAAGATTATGTGCCGGATTTATCTTTTGGAACCCACTTTTTTCAGGATCTTGTTGAATCAAATATTCGTTACCTCCCATTATATCCTGACAGCAGAGATGTTACATTCAATGAAGAGTTTTTTATTGATTCTGACAATATATTAGCTAAAATTTTGCCTGATTATTCCAAATATAAAGATGTTATACATGTTATTGATGTGGCAAAAACAGCCAATGGTGATACCTTTCAGATCTTTATGAATGCTGAACTCTCTGAGGCAGCAGGTGTGATTATTAAGCCAAAAATGGCTACTGATCTTGAAACTGATAAAAATGAAACATCTATTGGTTTAAAAAGTCAGGAGGTACACTGGCTATGGAGACAACGAAATATTGAAAAACTTGCCAAAAAGATTGATCCTGTTCGTTTTGGAGTAAAAGCATTTTATTTATTTGGAAGTACAAAAAATGCTACTGCTGGCCCTGGTAGTGATATTAATATTTTAATTCATTTTATTGGCAACGAATCTCAACGCAAAGAATTACTTACTTGGTTGGAAGGATGGAGCCTGAGTTTTAGCCAGATAAATTACCTGCGTACCGGGTATGAAACAGATGGACTGCTTGATATTCATATAGTGACCGATGAAGACATTAAAAACCGCACAAGTTATGCTGTGAAGATTGGTGCATATACTGATGCTGCAAGACAATTGGCAATAGGAAAAAAAAACGACTAAATAAGTTCTTATAAAAAACAAAGTTTTATTATAATTCTTTTAAAAAGAAATTTAATAAAATACCTGCTACACCAACTATTGGATTGATTTTATCAC
>JBHOTF010000144.1:0-2472 GCA_042584005.1 Bacteroidota bacterium | reverse complement strand
ATGACATTAATCTCATAAAGAAAGATTCCTCACATATATATTTAGAAGCTGGTGCAGGACTTAATTGGGATGATTTTGTTAAATATTGTATCGATCAGAATCTGTCAGGACTGGAGAACCTTTCTAATATTCCCGGAAATATCGGAGCCTCACCTGTTCAAAATATAGGTGCTTACGGTGTGGAAGTAAAAGAATTTATTGAAAGTGTCCAGGCTATTGATCTGATAACGGGTGATAGTCGGTCTTTTACTAATATTGAATGTGAATTTGGATATAGAACCAGTATTTTCAAGAAAGAATTGTCCAACAGATTCTTAATTCAGTCTGTAATATTCCGGCTCAATAAAACACATAAATTTAATCTGGAGTACGAAGGAATAGTAAAGGAATTAGCAGAGAGTGAAAAAATAAGTTTGACCGCAATAAGAAATGCAATTATTAAACTACGGAACGCAAAACTTCCCGACCATAAAAAAACCGGAACAGCGGGTAGTTTTTTTAAAAACCCGGTAGTTTCCCATCTATTTGCTGAAGACCTGAAAAAAGAATACCCATCTTTAAAATATTATGAAACTCCCAATCAAATGGCAAAACTTGCAGCCGGCTGGTTAATAGAGCAGTGTGGTTGGAAAGGCAAAAAAATAGCTAATGCAGGTGTTTATGATAAACAGGCTCTAGTATTGGTTAACCATGGCAAAGCAACAGGTTTGGAAATTCTTGAACTATCTCAAAAAATTCAGGAGTCAGTGTATACCAGATTCGGGATACAGCTTCAGCCGGAGGTGAAAATAATTTAATTATTCTTTCAGACTATCTCCGGGCTTATCCAGCCTGTTTATTATATTATTAAAAACAGCTAACTTTTCTTCCAGCAGTTCCCTGGTTCTCGCTTCAGCATAAAATTCCAGCTTTTCCCCTTTTGCAGAAATATAAAACCACCAATTTTCAAATTCCAGCCTGGCTCCATTATGTTCAATTGTTGATGCAGGCCGTTCTTCGCTGGAATAAAAGCCTTTAATATCACTTATTATATCTTCAGGTTGAATTATTTCTAACTCGATACTTTTTGTAAATGGGAAGTAATTAAAATGATTTATCATATCGGATAATCCAAGACCTTCATTTTTTAATTTCACCAGTATGTTAAGAACAATAATACTGGCAAACAATGCAGAACCAGCATAATCCTGGTCATTAAAAAAATATCCTCCAGCTCCGTCACTGGCATATATGCCATTAACTTCAGTAAGTTTCTCTATTATTTTCTCCTTTTCATTCTCAGAAAAAACAATCTCTGCACCAAACTTTGTAAGATAATCCTTTACTGATTTCGAGGCTTTTATATTCTGCACTATTTTTCCCTTTTCCTGAGCGATAAAATAATGGGCCAAAACAGCTACAATAAGGTCAGGGGAAATAACTTCAGTATTTTCATCAATAAAATAAACATTTTCACCACTGTGGTTAAAAACAATTCCAATATCAAGATTTTTATCCCTAATCAACTTTTTTATCGGCTCATCTTTCGAAGTTGAAATTTGTTTATAGTTTTTTTCCTGTCCGGAATTTTCAAACGAAATATTTATATAATCCGGTAAATCTTCAAACAAATCATGTATATATAATGAGGAATTACCATTAGAGCAGTCAATTCCGACTTTTAGTTCGGAAATGTCAGTCAGATATTCTTTTAACAAAAAAATATTCATTGTGATGAATCTCTCTCCCTCAATGCTTTATGATATGCTCTGGAATTTCTGTTATGCTGTGTCAGGGTTGATGCAAAATTATGATATCCTGAGAAATCTTCTCTTGCACAGAAAAATATATAATTATGATCCTGATAATTCAGCACAGCATCTATTGAAGCAATTGATGGAATTTTTATCGGGCCAGGTGGGAGCCCCTTATATTTATATGTATTATAGGGCGAATCAACTCTGAGATGTTTATTCAACACCCTGCGTAGAGTAAAATCACCTACAGCAAATACTACAGTAGGATCGGCCTGAAGCTTCATTCCTTTCTTAATTCTGTTTATATAAACCCCTGCAATAGTTGGTTTTTCATCGTTTTTTAATGTCTCACATTCTGTAATAGAGGCAATTATACTGATATCTACCCTGCTAAAACCAGATTCTTCAGCTTTTCTTATTCTTTCAGGGGTCCAGAATGTATTATATTCTTTTATCATTCTTTGCAGAAACTGCTCAGCTGATGTATTCCAGAAAAACTCATATGTATTAGGAATAAACAAGGAGGGTATTGTATATTCGTTAAATCCCTGTTCTTCCAAAAAAGTTGAATCATTAATAATATTTATTATTGAAACTGAATCTGTTTCTAAAAGTTTTGATACCCTTCCGGCAAGCTGTTCCTTGGTTCTTAAATTATTAAAAGTAACATTAAGCGGCACATTGGCTCCAGCTCTTAATAAATTTACCAGATTGTTATTATTCAAACGGTTGTTTA
>JBHOTF010000143.1:0-2526 GCA_042584005.1 Bacteroidota bacterium | reverse complement strand
CCATTTCTATATATATTATATCCTGAAACATCATCATGATAAAATGGCTCTTTCCAGGATAAAGAAACAATGCCATTTCCAGATTCAGCATTTAGTCCTGCCGGAGCAAGTATACCATTGAAGGCTCCTAATGGCGATTCCCATAAACCCCGCCCAAAAGTTCCAACTCTTAGTCTGCTTCCTTCTCTTGATTCAGGATCCTGATAAATTTCTATCTCATTTATACTAACATTTGCAGGTAAACCGGTACCATAAAATACCCAATCGATTCCCGGGCCTTCTTTAAAATACACACCTGCATCGGTTGCAACATACAGTCCTTCATTACTGCTAAGATCAAAAGCAATGTCGTTCATTGGTATATTTGGCAAAGATCCGGAAATATTTTCCCATGAATTTCCTTTGTCAGACGATTTATAAACTCTGTATGACTGAGTCATATAAAGAATATTTTCATCATATGGATGTGCCTCAAGATCTGTTGGGATATTGTTGTTTGGCATTCGCGATGTTAGATTTTCCCAGGATGGTGTACCCATTATATTTTCTGTTCTGAAAAGTGTTCTGTCACCGCGGGCAAAATAAAATAATTTGGTATTTGCAGGAGAATGTTCAACCAGATTGATATTTCTTGAATTACTTCCTGCAAGATTATTTGTTATTTGTTCCCAATTAATCATCGATGTATTTGACTCCTTAACATTTTTTGCTCTCCATATGTTTTTATAACCGATAAACATTGTATTAGCATCTGTTTCATGAAGACAAAAGGGTGTTACCCATTCACCTGTTTCATCAATACTTCCTGTTATTCCCCGGCCATTTGAATTATTAATATAACGGGAAATTGGCCCATATTGTGATGCTCTGTATGAATATGCAGCGTTTGAATGATCTACTAAACATTCCATTCCATCACCTCCTCCTGTTGAAAGCCATGACAGGCCATTATTCCCCATGTATGTCATTGTGCCATTATCCTGATAGCCGTTAACTACCTTATCTCTCAATGTTGCACTCTGTCCTATTTTATAAACCTGAGATATTCCAAGTCCATCACTTAGTTCTGTCCATGATTGCCCATGATTAGCTGATACATAAATTCCTCCATCATTGCCAATATAACATTTGCCATCTGTTGCTGAATATTCAATGATATGTTGGTCGGCATGTACTTCTTGTGCTGAACCTGAACCTGTCCAGTGTCCTGTACATGTCCATGAATCCCCTCCATCGGTTGATAGCCATTGGTTAACACCACCAATATTAATAATATTTGGGTCGTCGGGAGCCACTGCAATACAGAAACAGTACCAACTGATTGAACCACTACCGTTTCCGTCAACACCATAACTAAGAATATTTGGCGAATTAGATTTTATTGTAAATGTTTCACCTGAATTTTCTGATATAAATAATCCTCCAAATTCATCACCAGCATCACAAGCTACATAAACCTTGTTATTGCTGGCTGCAGAAACACCAAGAACAAATCTGCCTGCTGAAGGAAGAACACCAGTTCCTGTTCTGATCCATGTTTCACCACTGTCAGTTGATCTGTAAAATTTTCCATTGCCTACAGCATAAACAGTTGCCATATCTCCAGGTTTGTATTCAATATCAGTAAAACCTGAAGAACTTGTTTTTAATATCCATGTATTTGCCCCGTCTGTGGTTTTATAAATACCATTATCAGTTGCTGCAATCATAATATCAGGATTGGTCTCGTGCATTACCATCATATTAACAGTAGTATTACCCATTCCTGTTTTTGCAAATTCCCAATTTATTCCGGCATTTGTACTTTTCATAACACCCATTCCACGGCTCCCATAAATACGATCACCTGTTCCAATATACATTATATCGGTATTGTTAAAGTTTATTTTTATACTGGAAACCCCAAGTGTGGGAAGATCATCTGTATGTGTTGTCCAGGTTATTCCTCCATCATCACTATACCATAATCCACCTTCAGGAGTGCCAATAAATATAATGTCAGGATCTGTTGGATGAAATCCTATTGCATTAATACGGCCGAGACCGTCGTATCCCCCTCCATTAATTAAAACTCTAGGCCCTAATTCAGTCCAGTTTGAACCATTTTTTAAGGATTTTATACCTGAAAATGATTGTTGGTATTTGTTAAAATTATTAAAGGTCTGGTCAGCAGGAGGTATTGTTCCGTCAGGAAGAATGCGCCTTTGCATTCTGTATTCCCACCTTTTAAATTGCTTATAGCCACTGCCTTTGGAGCTTTCTCTGTTTTCAAAATATTTATAAAATGCTTTTTGTGTTTCAAAAAAATTGGCATTAGGGTCCCGCATCATTTTTATCCATTCAGGATAATCAGCAGTTTTTACAGAAACACTGCTAAGAGTGTTAATATCAATTGTCGATTGTGAATTTCCTGAGAATGTAAATAATCCGGCGGCAAATAAAATCAATAGTGAAATTGTAATTTTTGATGTTTTCATAATGGAAATATATGATAATTATTTTTACTGTAAAGCTATATCACTTATA
>JBHOTF010000142.1:0-2532 GCA_042584005.1 Bacteroidota bacterium | reverse complement strand
CCTGTCCCGGCATCCATGGGAGACCGGCATTTGTTAATTTTTCTTCAAGCTGTTTAATTTCAGATTTAAGTTTAAGGACTTTTTCAAGAATTGGTGTGTATTCTTTTACAACTATATCATATTGTTCTTCAACAGATTTGGGTAAGTCTAAGAAAATATTTGCTCTTCCAAGTCCTCTGGCTCTGGAATTAAGGCTGGGAGGCTGGCTTTCGTAATGGCTACTTATTATTGGATTGCCATTAAAAGTTATACCAATATCTTTAAGAATGGTTTCAATTCTTTTTGCCTCATTCATAAGTATTGCAGGTGAGCCATTATTAGCATATAGAGCCTGCTTAATTATTTGTGTCTTTTTTGTTAATTCACTATGCAATAATGATGTGGCTTGAACAGCATTACCTAGTTTAGTAGCTTTTTCAACATATTCATAAATTTTTGTATAGTCTTTAGTCGGGAATGTAAAATTATTCCATAAGCTAAATGAAAAATCCACAGGGCCTGCAAGTTCAGTTATTTTACCTCCTACATTTCTTGAAAGCTTAACTTTATAATTACCTGGAATTGCAGTCACACCACCACGGGCAGAAGCCATATTGTTGGCTTTATTTCCCGAAAGACTTACATTAGATTCTCCATCAGTACTATAATTCCAGGTGATACGGTTAATACCAGTTTTTTCTCCTGTTTTAATTGTTTTAACCAATTTGTTATTCTTATCGTAAACAGAAAAAAACAGGAAAGCTCTTTCTTCTTCTTCTTCAGCTCTTAATTCTTCCCAGGTGGGATACGGAGGCTCAGTACCATCTTTTCTAGCTTTGTTCTGAGCAGATATCCTTTTTTGTTTTTTTGTGCTGGTTCTGTTTTTAACAAAATAAGTAAAAGTAACACCATAAGGTTTGTTAGGAGCTGAATATACCATAGACCCCTGTCCGCCCTGGCCACGTGTCTGGCTATACATTAATCCCTCTTTTATTGGGAAAATAAATCCCTCTTTTTCAAGTATATCCGGGTTAAAATTACGTATAGGAGAATAATTATCCAGAATATAAAATCCACGTCCGAATGTTGCAAGAACAAGATCATTTTCACGTTCATGAATTTTGATATCTCTTACAGGTATAGTTGGCATTCCGGCTTTCATTTGAATCCATTTTTTACCTCCGTTAAGACTCATAAAAATTCCAAATTCGGTACCAACAAATAAAAGATCCGGATCAATATGGTCTTCAGCAATAGAATGAACCGTGCCGTTTTCAGGTAAATTTGCTGCAATGTTTACCCAGGTTTTACCGGCATCAGTACTTTTAAAAATATAAGGTAAAAAATCAGATCGTTTACGGTTATCGAAGGAAGCATAAACAGTATTTGTTTCATGCTGGGAACTGAGCAAGCAACTCACATAAGTCATATCAGGCACACCTTCTATATTCTCTATTTTAGACCACTGTTGTCCACCATTTTCAGTAATCTGTATTAATCCATCATCTGTGCCTACATATATTAATCCCTCTTTTAACTCTGATTCTGTTAATGATACAATTGCGCCATATAATGATGTAGATTTATTTTTTGAAACTGCATCAATATTCTGGATAATTCCCATTACCGGGAGAGTATTTCTATCTATCTGACGTGTAAGGTCCGGACTGACTTCCTTCCAGCTATTTCCATAATCTTCGGATTTTAGCAATTTATTTGCTCCAAAATAAATTCTGCTTGATTTATGGGGACTTAATAGGAAGGGGGCATTCCAATTCCACTTATAAACTTCTCCTGAGGGTGGTTCGGGTTTTATGCCTGTTGATAGTCCGCTTTTTTTATCGTAGCGCACAATACCTCCATGCTGTGATTCTGAATATACAATGTTTGGATCAGTAGGATCAACCGCCTGAAAAAATCCATCACCTCCACAGGTTACAAACCAGTCATCATTAAGAGCTCCACCTCTTCTGAAAACATTTGAGGGGCCACCAAAAGAATTATTATCCTGAGTTCCGCCATAAATATTATAAAAAGGAAACTCATTATCTAATGCCACTCTATAGAATTGTGTTACAGGAAGATTACGTTTATATAACCATGTTTTTGCATCATCAAATGTTTCATATAATCCGCCATCACTACCTATAAGAAAATGTTTACTGTCGTTAGGATCCTGCCACATGCAGTGATTATCTACATGTTTTCCGGCATTACCGAATGGAACAAAGGTTTTACCGCCATCATATGTTAAAACATTCATTGTTTCCATCGACCATATTTTATCAATATCAAACTTATCGCAATAAATACGATTATAATACTGAGGCGAATTAGAAACGTGGCTACTCATTTTAGACCAGGATTTACCGGCATTTGTTGTTCTGAAAAATCCTCCTGAATTCCCTGATGCTTCTACTATAGCAAATACATAATCGGGGTTTATCGGGGAAATTGCCATACCAATACGTCCTATATCTCCTGATGGTAATCCATTTCTCAATTTTTGGAAAGTTTTACCGGCATCAATTGATTTATATATAGCACTTTCCG
>JBHOTF010000141.1:0-2545 GCA_042584005.1 Bacteroidota bacterium | reverse complement strand
CTCCTTTCTCCGTTATATATGCAGTAATGAATTTAGCAGGGGTAATATCGAAAGCATAATTAGCTACCGGGCTATTTTCAGGGGTGAGCAATATCTTTTGAATCTTATTATCAAAATATGCTTCAATAAATTTTACTTCTTCTGCCGGTCTTTGCTCAATTGGCACATCAGCCGATCTGGTTTTTGCATTTAGGTCTATTGTTGAAGAGGGAAAAGCAACATAAAATGGAATATTATTATCTTTTGCTGCCAGTGCCTTAAGATATGTTCCTATTTTATTAATAACATCACCATTTTTACTTGTTCTGTCGCTACCAACAATACACAGATCAACCATTTTTTTTTGCATCAGAAAACCTCCGGTATTGTCGGGAATGATTGTGTGTGGAACACCATGTTTTCCCAACTCCCAGGCTGTGAGCCGTGAGCCCTGATTTCTTGGGCGGGTTTCGTCAACCCATACATGAATTCTTAAACCCTTGTCAAAAGCAGCGTATATGGGAGCCAGGGCAGTTCCGTAATCAACACAGGCCAACCATCCTGCATTACAATGAGTTAATATATTCAGAGTTTTCTGACTATTTTTCTTGTATAGTTCTTCAATAATTTTCAGGCCATTTCTGCCGATTTTTTTACTCGATTCCTTTTCCTCCTCCATTAATTTTATTGCTTCCTGTAATGAAGATTTTGAATTATTATCTTGATCACCAAAATCAGTAATATTATTAAGTATCCTGTCTACAGCATTATTCAGGTTTATTGCTGTGGGCCTTGATCCTTTTAATTGTGAAATTATTTTGAAAAATTCTGTTTTGTCTTTTGTTTCCTTACATGCAAAATATACTCCAAATGCCGCTGTAACCCCTATAAGAGGAGCTCCTCTTACTTCCATATTTTTAATAGAATTGATAATATCTATACTGTTTTTCAATTCTTTAACTTCAAATATCCAGGGTAATAGGTTTTGATTAATGATATTTAATCTATTGTTTTCTAACCAAATTGATTGATATTGTTTACCATTTACTAACATACTAATTCAAAATTCAAAATTCAAAAGTCAAAAAAAATCAATTCAAAAGTCAAAAGTCAAAGGTCAAAAGTCACTTTTCTCCAGTGTGATCTTTGCCGAGAAAATAATTACTCCACCCGGAGGAGTCTTTTAGGGCGTTATTCTTTATAATAACTTTTCGGTTGAGAAGTGGATTTTTGTTGCCGTAATAATATTTATTTCTGGAATAGGCTTTAACCCAAATACAGTCTTTGTTTTTATCAGTATGCTCACATTTATTCTGATAGCTTCCGCCACATGGACCATTGCGCTGGTTTTTAACACATTGCGACTGTGGGCAGAGGTATGTAATTTCAGGCAAAGAACAATCGCCGCATTCTTTACAATTAAAAAGAAAACCTTTTATTGATCGTTCGTTAAAATAATGGAATCGATTAATTATTGAATTTGGTTTTTTTTCGAGAATAGAATATTTTTTCTTATTCAGTGTATATATTGGAGATTTTTTACTGAAAACAATATTATGATATACTCTGTTAAATCTATATCCTAAGGATACATATTTTGAATAAGCAGATCTTTTATTTCCCTCATAAACGGGATTTATTTTGCCGGTATCAGATAATATATTTTTATCCTTGGAAGAATAATAGTAAAACTCTCCGGGAAATGAATTTGTTAATTCAGGAATAAAATCTGTCCAGTTTTCCTCCTTAAGCTCATCTGCTTTTTTTATGATTGAATCAAAATCATCATAGTTATTAAATCCGCCAATATATACACCATTATAACCGAGATTTTTGAATGCAATTAATTGTTTGGCGGCAAATTCGGTAAAAAAGGCTTTTCCTTTATCTGCTGAAGTTTTTTCTTTATTTATTCTGGCAAGCAATTCATCGGATACAACACAGCCGGGGAACATATTTTTGTTAAACATTCTTGCTATACCCGGTGTAAGCCGGTAAATATTTCCAATTACCGGAATTTTAATATTATTTTCTCTTAAGAAACATAATAATTCTTCCGATTTTCTAATATTATATCCAAGCTGTGTAATAATAAAATCTGCTCCGGTTTGCAGTTTTAATTTAAGCTTTTCATATTGCATCATTTGTTCCGCTTCACTGTATTTGAATGGTGAAACAGTACATCCGGCAAAAAAGTCTGTTTTATCAAGATTAATAAAATCTCCGGGTTTTCTTCCATTGATTTTAAGGCCCTGATTCATTTCTTTCAGCATTTGAAGCAATCCGGCCGAATCGATATCAAATACGGGCTGTGCAAGCCCATTATATCCATCAATAGGATAATCGCCGCTTAGGGCAAGAACATTTTCAAATCCTTCGCTGGCATATTTCCAGGCAAGGCTTTCAAGACTGTTTCTATTAACATCTTTACAAGTGATGTTGAGAATAACATTCTTATTATTTTCTAAAACAATTTTTCCTAAAATATCAGGAGCAATCATTGGATTACCTCCCGGGTTTTCAGTAAATGATACCCAATCTACTCTATCGTCGTTTGACAATTCGC
>JBHOTF010000140.1:0-2695 GCA_042584005.1 Bacteroidota bacterium | reverse complement strand
CCGTAGACAGCTATTAGTTGAGAGTCCTCTTTTTCTAAAGCTTCCTTGAGTTTTTCTTGTTCCTTTTCTCTTCCTATTAATTTCATTGTTCGTCTTTTTATCGCATGAGTTTTGTCTAAATATAGATAAAAAAAAATACATTCAGACATAACTCATGTTTGATAATATAAAATTGCACTACATCAGATAGGTCTTAAATGCTTGCAAAATAACATTCTTCAGACATGACTCGTGCGCATTTATAGTTGTAATAAAAAGTCTTTCTTAACTTTTGCCTATCCGGAGTCCGAACACGTTAAAGACCTACAATCTGTTTAAAAATAATTCCAGAATATTTTGGTTTGTAATTCAAACTTGTTTAACTTCACAAACAAAAATAATAAATACTTCTCTGCTATGAAAGAAAAAAAGACACAAGGCGAAGGGCTCAAGGTTCAAGAGAAAGAGTTCAGCGAACAGGACTCTATTCTTGTTATCAAGGAAATGATACAGGTATCCCGAAAAAGAATCGAAAACAATGGAATTTTATTCATCATTTGGGGATGGACATGGTTTATCGTTGAAACGAAAGGCTTTCTACTAGACCTGATTGGGGAAACAGATAGACTATATTGGATCTTTGATAATGTCGGTGCTTTATTGTTGACTCTAGCTATTTTGTTCACAGTTTACTATGTTTTTTTTAAGAAAAAGAGAATTAAATCATACATATCTAATTCTTTGAAATTTGTTTGGTTTTCAGTGGCAGCGAGCGTGGTTTTGATCAATCTCATTCTTTTCAACCAGGGAGTAGGGAACGATGGTGGTATTCTGGTTCCTATTATTATGCTTTCCATAGCAACTGCAGTTGTGGTGACTGGTGGGATCCTCCGATACAAGCTACTCATATTTGGAGGAATTGTTTTTGGAATAGGTGGGTATTTATACTCCTTTCCTGATTTGGGATTTGAAGGTCTAATTGGACCAATATCTTACCTGCTTGCTTTTATTATTCCAGGCCATGTAATGTATTATAAGAGAAAACGCAGAGGTAATGTTTAAAAATCTCGATCCGGTTCTGCATTCTCAGGTAAGGTTGGCAATAATGTCAATTTTGATTGGCTTAAAATCTGCTGAATTCAGCTATCTGCTTGATAATATAAAAACCACCAAAGGCAACTTGAGTTTTCAGCTGAGCAATCTGAAGAAGGCCGGATACATCAAAATAAAAAAATCTTTCAGAAATAATTATCCTCTCACAACTTGTAAAATAACTGATAAAGGCATAGATGCTTATGAAAAATATGTTGAATCAATATCAGAATACTTTAAAATTCATAATAATCAAAAAAATTAATCAGTGTAATTCAATAATTGAATATTACCATTATTATCCGTTCAATTTATTTCTCTTTTAGCTGACGAAGCACAGAATAAGGAGTAAAAACGTGAGTATAGTCTTTTTCATATTATTGCTTGTAAAGTCTGGTGTAAATGCCTTTTTGGTTGTTTTACACGTTTTTAGCATTAGGATTTATTTACTTCATTTACTGTTCTGGTGGTGTTTTTTTATTTCATCTTCAGTTAATCGTAGGAACTTTGCGGCATTGTTATATAAGATATCCCGCTTTTGTTTTTCTGTTAGAAAATCGGCATTGTTTATATAATCAATGGAGAGCCCAATAGTCCCTGGCCAATTCATTTCATCCGAACCAAACATGATACGGTCACCAAATCCATATTGTATAGATTTTATAAGGAAGTCATCCAAAATTTCTTTTGTGTAATCGCAATACCAGCATTGGGCTGATATATCAACATAAACATTTGGAAACATCAATAATATTCCAAAGGTTTCGTCCTTGAAAATAGGTAAGCCAGCATGCATGATATTAAGCCTTAGTTTGGGGAATTTGATCAATACATCTTGAATCATGAGAGGATTTCCATACTCAAGTCGCATGTTGGGATAGTAAGATTGTTGAGAACCAGGAGGACCAGGTGCAAAATGCAGACCAATTGGCAGATCATTATCCTCAGCAATCTTATATAAAGTATCTAACACAGGATCATTGGGTGCAATCCCTGTATAAAAATTTACTACTTCACCAATTCCACGGACTTCACCATTTTCTATTTTTGATTTTAATTTGTCTATAAAGTTTATATCGCTTAATAAGTCTCTTGTTGGCCAAATTTCAGCTGATGAAAGAAAAAGGCCAGGATGTTTTTTATTAATGATATCTAAAGCTGCATAACTTCCACTCGCATATGTTATAACAATGTTGTATTTATTTATTTGCTGAATAACAGCCTCCATGTGTCCTGACTGATCAGCCGGAGATTCAAGCAAAGTGTCTCGAAACTGAACATCACTACCACCCCGGTAATTCTGTGGTGTATAAACATGTAGGTGCATGTCAATTACAGGAAGTCTATTTATTTTACTTTGTCCAAAGCATTGTAGAATACACAGAATCCATAACAAAACAGATACTTGGATTGTTTTCATAATTATCATTGTTGGTTTATAAATAATATATTTAATACTGTTGAGTTGTTTGTAAATAGTCTTAGCAAATCCATAGGTATAAAATTTAATGCCAATGTTTGTGTAAATGCATTGCGTTTATTTTCATTATAATTTATTGTATATATCCCTCCAATATGGAGGTATATATGTGGAATTATTATTAATTTGTATTAAGTGAAATAT
>JBHOTF010000139.1:0-2781 GCA_042584005.1 Bacteroidota bacterium | reverse complement strand
AAAAACAGGAAGTTAATGCATGTCTTTTCTGAAAATGATTTTGGAAAACACGCCATCACTCATTATAAGGTACTTGAGCATCTGGGTTATGTCAGCCTTCTGGAATGCCGTCTTGAAACAGGACGAACCCATCAGATAAGAGTGCATTTTAAATATCAGGGGCTACCTCTTTTTAATGATCCTGAATATGGTGGAAATGAAATTATCAGAGGGACAACCTTCACAAAATACAAACAATTTGTACAAAATTGTTTTAAAATAATTCCAGGCCAGGCATTGCATGCTAAAACTTTAGGCTTTATACATCCGGAAACTAATAAAGAGATGGGATTTGATTCTGAATTACCGGCAGACATGATTAAACTTATTGAAAAATGGAGAAACTATATTGTTAATAGAGAGTTTTAATATTCATTATAAACAAAATGAAAAAAAATATTGCCATAATTGCCGGAGGTGATTCTCCTGAATATGAAATATCAATTAATAGTGCAAAACAAATTGAAAATGCACTAAACAAAAAAAAATATTATTCTCAGAAATAATAAATGGTCTGTTACAGATGAAAAAGGTGATATTTATCCAATAAACAGGGAAGATTTCTCGTGCTGGATAAACAATGTAAAGATAAATTTCGATTGTGCATTTATGGCAATCCATGGCACACCGGGCGAGGATGGTAAACTTCAGGCATATTTTGATATTATTGGCTTGCCATATACAAGTTCCGGATTTCTTTCAGCAGCCATAAGTTTCAATAAATATTCCTGTATACAGTATTTAAAACAATTTGGAATTATTTGTGCAAAATCTATCCTTATCCGTAAAAACAAAAAGTATAATACTAACGAAATCATTAATGAATTAAGTCTTCCTCTTTTTATTAAGCCAAACAACAGTGGGTCTAGTTGTGGTATAACAAAAGTTGTTAAAATACAGGATTTTGAAGCCGCAGTTAACAATGCCTTTTATGAAGATATAGAAGTAATAGTTGAAGAATTTATTAACGGAAGAGAATTCACATGTGGACTTATTAAAACCAGTAATAAGGATATTATTTTCCCGGTTACTGAAATAATTAGTAAAAACGATTTCTTTGATTATGAAGCCAAGTATACAGATATACTTGCCGATGAAATCACACCTGCTGACATATCAGTTGAAATAGCACTTGAGTGTCAGGAAATTTCTTCCAGAATATACGATATACTGAATTGCAAAGGAGTTGTAAGGATAGATTACATTCTTTCTAACGACAAACTATATTTTCTCGAAATCAATACTGTGCCGGGAATGAGTGAGAACAGCATTATTCCTAAACAATGTGAATCAACAGGCCTTCCTGTTCAGGAGCTTTACACAATAATGATTGAAGATGCATTAAATAGAAACTAATTATTTACAAGTATTCTTTTAAGGTGACATTACTACAATCCAGGTTCCTGTCGCCATAGCCGTTATCAATTTTCCCAACACTGGGCCAGAATTTATTATACGCTATCCATTTTAACGGGAATGCTGCTTTTAGTCTTCCATAAGGATGTTTCCAGGTATCATCACAAACTACCTCAAAAGTATGTGGTGAATTTTTTAGAACATTATCATCTTTATCTAAAATACCATCCTCAATATCTCTTATTTCATGTCTGATACTTTTCATTGTCTCAATAAAACGATCTAATTCCTGTAATGATTCACTCTCAGTAGGTTCGACCATAAGTGTTTCATGTACCGGAAATGATAAAGTTGGAGCATGAAAACCATAATCCATTAATCGTCGTGCAATATCAGCGGTTTCAACATTACAGGATTGTTTAAACTGCCTGCAATCAAGTATCATCTCATGTGCAACTCTTCCGTTATTTCCAGCATACAGCACTCCAAAATATTCGTTTAATGAGCTGGCCAGATAATTAGCATTAAGAATTGCAATTTTTGTGGCATCTGTTAATCCCTTTGCACCTAACATTTTAATATAGGCATGCGAAATTGTTAAAATGCTTGCGCTTCCCCATGGTGCGGAAGAAACTGCATTCATTCCATCCTTACCTCCGGTTTTTACAACAGGATGTGATGGCAGATAATCAACCAGGTGAGTTGCAACTCCAATTGGACCCACTCCAGGCCCACCTCCACCATGTGGAATTCCAAATGTTTTATGAAGATTTAGATGACAAACATCTGCTCCGATTTTCCCCGGATTTGTTAATCCAACCTGAGCATTCATATTAGCTCCATCCATGTACACCAGACCTCCATTCTTATGTACAATATCAATCATCTCACAAATACTATTTTCATAAACTCCATGTGTAGAAGGATATGTAATCATAACAGATGATAAATTTTCTTTATTTGCTTCGGACTTGGCTTTCAGATCATTAACATCAATATTTCCAGCTTCATCACAATCCACAACAACTACATTACAACCTGCCATTATTGCTGATGCAGGATTTGTTCCATGAGCAGAGGCAGGAATTAACACAATATCTCGATTATTATCCCCGCGCTTCTGATGGTATTTCTGGATTACCATCAGTCCGGCATATTCTCCAGCGGCTCCTGAGTTTGGCTGAAAGGAAATGGCAGCAAATCCTGTGATTTCACACAAATCCTTTTCTAGTTCATTAATAAGAATATGATATCCCTCTGCCTGATTTGCAGGAACAAATGGATGGATATTCCCGAATTCAGGCAAACTTAATGATAACATTGAAACTGCAGAATTCAATTTCATGGTACATGAACCCAAAGGGATCATAGAATGTGTTAGTGAAA
>JBHOTF010000138.1:0-2813 GCA_042584005.1 Bacteroidota bacterium | reverse complement strand
TGAATTTAAGACTAATTCTATTGATAATATCCCAGCTGTAGTTTCCGAAATCATAAATAAATTTCCGGATTCTCGATTGTTTGCCTTTTATGGAGAAATGGGCTCAGGAAAAACAACAATGATAAAGGAGATTTGTAAATACCTGGGAGTAAAAGAAGAAGTAAAATCCCCTACATTTGCACTAATAAATGAATATTTTTCTCCAAAAAATGGTATTATCTATCATTTTGATTTTTACAGGATTAAGGATTTAAGAGAAGCTTTTGATCTTGGTATAGATGAATATTTTTATAGCGGTTCGTTTTGTTTTATTGAATGGCCCGAATTAATAGAAGATTATCTGCCTGAAGGTTATGTAAAGATTTTTATTCAAGATGAAGGAGAAAATAAACGCCTGATAAATTTTTGATTCAGGCTTTTATCATGATATTATATGTGATCTTTCTCTGTCATTAGGCCTAAAGAATAATGGCAGATAAATATAATAATGAATTTTTGTAACATCAGCGATAATATTTCGTAAATTGGGAAAACATAGTTAGCTAAGGATATTATGAGAGATTTACGGAATTCCCCTGCAAAAGTATCTTTACAAAAGGAAGGACTTTTACCCCAGGAAGAGAAGCTTGAAAAAGGCCGGAAAAAAAAGAATCTTGTAATCGGCTTGCCGGCTGAGTCTGATAGTGAGGAAAATAGAATTGCCATTACTCCTGAAGGAGTTGAAATTCTGGTTGCTAACGGCCATAAGATAATTATTGAGAGCCTGGCTGGAAAAGGAGCCAACTATTCTGACAAAGAATACAGTGAAGCAGGAGGAATTATTGTAGATGAGAAAACAGAAGTGTTTAAATGTGATCTTATTCTAAAAACCGGAATGTTTTCACTGGAAGAAATAGAATTATTATCTCCAAACCAGACAATCATTTCACCAATTCGTGCCGCAACTGTTTCAGAAGAATATTTTAGAAGTTTAATGAGGAAAAAAGTTACTGCACTTGCATATGAGTTTATCAAGGATGATAGCGATACCTATCCTGTTGTTAATGCTATGAGTGAGATTTCCGGAAGTGCTTCAATTTTAATTGCTGCAGAATACCTTAGTAATGTAAATAAAGGCAAAGGAGTAATGCTGGGAGGTATTACAGGAATTTCTCCAACTGAGGTTATGATTCTTGGTGCAGGAACTGCCGGCGAAAGTGCTGCCAGGACGGCACTGGGATTGGGAGCAACTCTGAAAGTTTTCGACTCTTGTACTATACGTCTGAAAAGACTGGAAGATAATCTGGGGCAAAGAATATTCACATCTGTTTTACACTCTCCGGTATTGGAAAAAGCATTAAAATCTGCTGATGTGGCTATTGGTGCCTTAACAAGAATTATAAACCAGCCCGAATTTGTTGTTTCAGAAGAAATGGTGAAAAAAATGAAAAAAGGTGCAGTAATTGTTGACATCAGTGTTGATCAGGAAGCTTGTTTTGAAACTTCCAGAATTACTTCTCATTCAGATCCTGTTTTTAGAAAATTTGGGGTAATCCATTATTGTGTTCCCAACCTGCCTTCCCGGGTTTCCCGCACCGCCACAATAGCTCTGAGTAATGTGTTTCTTCCTTTGTTACTTAAAAAAGGCCTATCCGGCGGAATGCAACGATTGATCAGAGAAGATGCCGGAATAAGAAATGGAACATATATTTATAACGGGATATTAACAAATGAATCTTTTGGATCCTATTTTGGTATTCAAAGTAAGGATATTGAGTTACTATTGGCAGCATTCTAAATATTAAAAACTTGCTCTAAGAGTGATATTGCCTGTATGGATAATATTTCCACCCTGAGAAACTCTTCCAAAATAATTAATATTCAGAATTAATACTTCTGATAGTGACTTTTGAAACAATAATTCCCAGGTGGCATTATTCCCCGGCATAAGGCCTTCAAGCATGGTATAAGATAATGATGTATTTACAGCTCCATCATAATTAATCCTTATATAATTTAACCTGCATGAAATATTTGCTTTTTTTGCTTTACTGAATATTATTTCAGATCCTAATGTGTGTTGCAATGCCTTTTCATAATCCAGACTATTCTTTTTGTCTGAATAATTATAACTCAATCCCAGTCGAAAATCCAAACCTGCCTGATAACTCAGAATAAATTCATTTCTGAAAAAATCAATCTGGTAATTTCTGGAAGCGAAATATTCAGATTGATAATATTTTGAACCGAAATCGGAATAGGTGATAATCTGGAGCAGGGAATATTCTCGAATACAGACAGTATAACATTTTCCACCGATTTTGTATTATATAAAATGATAGATACCACAATTAATAATATAGAATACGATAGCATATTTGTATATTCCAATAATCCTGACAGTGCATTTTACAGATTAAATTTTTCTATTGTTGGTAACAATAAAGGAAACTATATACTTGATAAAAATGCTGCTAATGGTAGTGTTTACAAATGGATAGAACCAATTAACGGAAATCCTCAGGGTAATTATGAGCCAGTTGTGAGCCTGGTGTCACCAAAGAAAAATCAGATGATAGTTGCCGGTGGTGAAAGTTTTATTGGGAAAAACTCCAGGGCAGGTTTTGAATTAGCATATTCATACAACGATTTGAATACTTTTTCCCAGGTTGATGATGAAGATAATAAGGCCTATGCAGCGAAATTATTTCTTGAAAATAATACACCATTAAAGTTTACAGAAAATTTAAACTTTTCAGGAATATTTAATTACCGGCTTATAAGCGCTGATTTTAAACCTATAGAAAGAATAAGGTCTGTTGAATTTGAAAGAG
>JBHOTF010000137.1:0-2825 GCA_042584005.1 Bacteroidota bacterium | reverse complement strand
GTGCCATGTTGGACAAACACCGCGGTTCTTAGCAATCACCCTTATATATCGTGCAGTTTTTCTATCAAATTTACTTTTAAAATTAAACACTTCATTTCTTTCCTTTTCTTTTGCTTCATCACTTTGATGTTCACCAACAGGCTGAAAATTTTCTCCATCTGTAGAAATTGCAAACTCAATATGTAAAGGCAGGAATATCCATGACCCGATATTTTCTAAAAAACCAACTGTTATTTCAGAAATGTCAATCTGTGTACCCATATCAACAATAGCCTGAAAATCTACCTGGTGATAACCCTGCCATGCTTCATCGGTAAAATCAAGTAATCCTCTTTTTCCATCAGTTAATCCCTTTTTTCCTCCGGCAGTATATTTGGTGCTATAAAGAGTTCCTAGCACAACATCCTTTCCAACAGCCTTATGCTCAACATTTCTTTCAGGATGAACAATTATTGGTTGTTTCCAGTTCTTCAGGTCAAAATCAACAGGATCGTCATATTTCTTCATAAGATTAACCATCAATTGAAGTAATTCTTCTTCTTTTGTTTTGAACTCATCCCGGCCGGCAAGGTTATTCATTTCAATCGAATCAATATTCAAATCAAATAACTGAGTGTATTCTTTCTGATTGACATTATACTTAATTAATTTCCAGTTATCACTTGTTCTGACAGCTCTTTGATAATTACGATATATATAAAAAAGTTCATCTCTTATTTTAGCTTTATCATCCTTTATTATTGGAAGAAAACTTTTTGATTCCACTCCTGAAGGAATTTCCATCTTCAACAATTCACATAAGCTCGGAAAAATATCATTCAGGTAAACAAGAGCATCTGTTTTACGATTTTCAGGAATGCCCGGTCCACCAATTATCAGAGGTACTCGTATACTGTGTTCATATACATTTTGTTTCCCCATTAATCCATGATTTCCAACTGCCAGTCCGTTATCACCGGCAAATACAATTATTGTATTTTTTGCTTTGCCACTTTTTTCAAGGGCATCGATAATTTTTCCTATTTGAAAATCGGTATGTGTTACCATTGCATAATAAGCCGCAAGATGCTCCTTTACAATTTCAGGAGTTCTTGGCCAGGGTGCCAGCTTTTCATCCCTTATTTTCATTTCACCATTATCAAATGGGTGTTCAGGAAGGAAATTCTCAGGAAGAGATATATTTTCTTCCGGATATTTATCTTCGAATAACTGAGGTGCCATCCGAGGATCGTGAGGAGCAGAAAAAGCAACATATGCAAAGAATGGTGAATCATTTGTTTTATCAGAAATAAAATCAATCACCTCATCTGCAAAAATTTCACTCGAGAACCCTGTGGCAATATATTCATTCTCTTTGGGATACTGTCCGGTGCTATCGAAATCATATACAGGAACTTTCAAATGATTACTCATGCCATGAAACATAATATTTCCACCATGAGTAAAACATCGTGCATAAGAATCTTTGCCATTATGCCATTTCCCTGTACCAAATGTTGTATATCCGGCATTCTTAAAATATTCGGGCATCATAATATGATCCTCAGGAATTCTTGCGCCTTTATTTTCCAGATGAAATATTGATTTTCCTGTTAATAACATTGCACGTGAAGGCATAGAGACAGCTCCACTTGTACCACCCATAATATGAGCATGAGTAAAACTCAAACCGCTTTGCACCAGCCTGTCGATATTTGGTGTTAGTATTTCATCATTACCAAGAGAGCTGATTGTATTAAACCTCTGATCGTCGGTAAAAAGGAATAAAATATTAGGAACTTCATCTTTTTTCTGTTTAATTTTTCCTGAACAACCGGAAAGAACAAGGGCAGTTCCAAGCCCTATAGAATTCAGCAATTGTTTTCTCATACCTGTAAAATAGATTATGTAAACATTATATTAGGGTGTTTTCGGAGTACTATTTTATTCTATTCTCAAACTAAATTGAAAAATACTAAAAAAAATCCATCACAGCATAATCTAATTTTTCTATATTTACCATTATGGAAATTCCTGTTAAAACAAGACCGGTTAATATAATTGTAATTGATGATGAATTTGATTATTGTGAGCAATTAAAATCAGACGGTCTAAAATATAATCTATTAATAACTCATTTTCAAAACTTTGAAGACGGCTTTAAAAGTCTTGATGAAAATAAAAAATATAAAGCTCTGATACTCGATGGAAGATGCATTCTTAAAAATGATATGGCGCCTGGTACAGGCAAAACAAATTTTGTGTTCCATTCAATAAACCGCCTGCATCATCTTGAACTTGAAAGCAACAGGTATTTACCATATTGTGTTAATACATACGAGCCTGAAAGCTTTACTGAAAATCTTGAAGGAATTACCAAAATATTTCTCAAAAAAGAAGAGCATCAGATAATGTTTGAATATCTATTATTGAAAATAGAAGAATCGGAAGAAACTCAAATTAAGCATAAATATGATGATGTTTTTAATTTTATAAATTTATACTTTGATGAAGATGATGAAGATTTGATGCTTGAACTTCTTGTTAATACTGAAGAGAAAAATAGCACATCTGTAATAACTAACTTTGGGATATTACGTCGACTTGAAGAAAAACTTTTTGATGTAATAGCAGAAAATTATCTTGGTAATAGTGGTGAACATTATAGGGGAAGCCGGTTTGGTAGAACAAAGGGAATTATTTTTCATTTGAAAAGCAACCAGATGATTCCAAAATACCTGTACAATTTTGCTATGGATATATACAATATCACCAGCAAATATGGCAACCATAACCCTAAAACTGAACTGGAAAAAAACCCACATATACCAGGCAATTATACTGTA
>JBHOTF010000136.1:0-2838 GCA_042584005.1 Bacteroidota bacterium | reverse complement strand
TCAAAATAAGAATCTAATATTAGGCTAATATTCAATCTAATGAATAGCTAATCTACATTAAAAATGAAAATAATAAAAATAATGAAATGGTTTTAATTACCTATAACATCAAAAGCCATTAGTTCAGCCAAACCCTTCAAGATTTAAGCCCCTTTCTCCGCTTCTAAGAAACCTTAACTGAAAAAAAAAGTGGCTAATTTCTCTGACCCTTCAGAGGGCTGTTGACTTGTATAATGTTTAATTATAAACATTATTGAATTACACTAAAAATGTTGATATATCATTATTAATATTGGCAGAAATTCCAGCCACTTTGTACTGTTTGATGTTTCCATTACGCATTAAATGCATTTCCCTTCCCAAGGTTACATCTTTTACATTTGGTTTCTAAATTTGCTTGAACAGTTTCCCTACCTTTTGACCAAGGAAGGATACGGTCAACATGTAATTCAATCCCAATTTCTTTCATTGGACTACGCCCACATTTATTTCCAGAACTGCCACCATTGTTTCCGTGGAGTTTCCCTTTCACTTAGCGCGGAGTCTCCAACATGGATGGCAATGATTTGTCCGGTAACGGTTACTTCACTATTGCTAATGAGTCTGGCTTCAACGACTACCTTTTTACCTTTAATCTCAGAAATTTTACCTCGTATCTCCAGAGAACCATCAATCGGAGTGGGCTTTTTGTAATTAACTTTCAATGATGCTGTTACGCAGCGGGGAGCATTATATCCCTCAAGTTTGATATTGAGTTCTTTTACTAAAGCCAGAGATGCTGACCCTGTACCATGACAGTCGATTAAGGAGGCTATTAGTCCCCCGTATGTTAGGCCGGGAATGGCAGTATGTTCGGGTTTAGGTGTAAACCTGGTTAAGGTTTCGTCCCCGTCCCAAACAGTTTTAATCTGATGACCCTTTTTATTCAACCTTCCGCAGCCGTAGCAATGGCTGAATGATTCGCTATAGTAGTCTTGAATTGCTTTCATCAATTATGTTTTGAATTGGAACCAAATATATATAAAATATATAATTTTTTTGATTCGGACTCTTCTGAACCAAAAAGAGATTTGGTTTGACTATGGACACTCCAAAACCCTGAAGAAATTGCTCTTGTATAGATCATTTCCCTGTCCGGAAAAACCAGCTTCTGAAATATAATAACTGAGTCCTTCCAGCTTATTAAACTTCCTGAAATTACGGAAGTGATCACCACCGGCGATCCATTCGACAATAAATATTACCAGGCGGTATATTCCGACAGGCATAGGATAGTAATAATCCATAATAATAATCCTTCTGGCAATCCTCTTCATCTCTTTCAATATCTGTACAGCCAAATCAGGATCAAACTGGTGAACTGCCATCGACGTGACAGCAATATCAAAAGTATTGTCGTTGAACATTGATAGCTTTGATGCATCTGATATGCTAAATTCTACATTGGAAAGCCTCTTCTTTGAGGCAGCATACTTTGCAATGTCTATCATCTCTTCCGACAGGTCAATACCCCTGACATATGAAGCTACTCCAGACATTGATATCGATAGGGAACCTGTTCCACATGCCACATCCAGAACCCTGTCAGATGGTTTCAGCCTGGCAATTACAGATTTCTGACCCCTTGATAGAATTCTGTCAATTACATGCTTATAGATAAACGAATTTAGTGAGAATTTCATACAGGTTAAAGATAAACATTCCTGTCTGTCAGAGGCTATATTGACTCAGAAAACCATCAAAACCTTAACCAGTTATAAAACATATGTTAAATATTGACTTATATAAATGTTAATTTGTAATTTGCATATCTATTTCAGATTGTTATCTGCTTTATTTGAAGTGTTAGATCTTCTTATCAAATGATTTTTTGCTTGCTACACCTTTGCTTTATTTTAATAATCTAATAAATTAATAATTATGAAAAAAAGTAAGATTTATCTTTTGTTATGCTTGTTTTTCTTTACAATCCACACAAATGCTCAAGAGAGCATTTCAACTCCTTTCCAAAGTGATAAAATAACTGTTGGAATTGGTGGTGGTATGGACTTTGGAGGCTTTGGAGCAAATGTATTAGTTTATCCTCAAAAAAACTTTGGACTTTTTGCCGGTGCAGGATATGCAATTGCTGGTTTTGGTTTTAATGCAGGGGCTAAGATTAGACTGGTTTCCAATAAGCCAACATCAAAATTTAGTCCATATGCTTTGGCAATGTATGGATATAATGCTGCAATAGCTGTGACGAACGCTGATCAGTATAATAAATTATTTTATGGACCCTCTGTAGGTATTGGTTTCGATTACTCCAAAAAACCTGAAAAAAAAGGTTATTTGTCAATAGCCTTATTAATACCACTCAGAAAACCAGAAGTAGAAAGTTATATGGATAATTTAACAAGGAATCATGGTGTTCAATTTCAAAATGATCTGCCACCAGTGGGAATTTCAATTGGTTATAGAATAATAATTGACAACTTGATTAAATAAGCAGAAAACAACAAACGCTATAAGTTATAAGGAGTTAATTCAGAACAAAGGGAAGCGGTCTCAACGACTGTAAGGAGTTAATTTTGAATTTTGAATTTTGAATTTTGAATTTTGAATTTTGAATTCGAAACTATTAGCGGTAGTTATTTTTTCTTCTTCTTTTTTGGTTTAGGTTCGGGAAGTTCCTTAATTGTAATTTTCACTAAATTACTAATCCATTCCCGGTCTTCTAATTTATCTTCAATAAGAAAACTCAACTTTGCTCCCGGATACGGCGGAGCTTCAACAGGGTCTTGAATATAGACCCTTCCTGCTTCAGTTGGCTTGATAAATAGTTTATTATCACATATG
>JBHOTF010000135.1:0-2838 GCA_042584005.1 Bacteroidota bacterium | reverse complement strand
CCATATTCCGACCAAAATCCCGGTAAAAACATTAATTCAGGAAATGTATTAATTGCTTTAAAATTAGCCTCTAACCAATACTTATTATTTGTATAATAATCGAGAGTAGAAATCCCGTACCATCCAGGTAACCAGGGACTATCTATTAAAAATCCTGAGGGTATTGGTTTTGATAATTTACCATCAATTGTATCCAGCAACAAATTCCATTGTTCTTCCGTCATAGCTAAGGTTTGAAAAAATTACATATTTTGTATAGACAATTCAAAAGCTTGTGTAGTAGTATAATATTTAGCAACCATATTGGGTACTTCCCATTCAGGAAGTTTACCATCAATTAAATATTGCAAATATTTTTTTGTTACTTCTGCAAAATGTGCTTCATGTCCAATCTTATATTTTTCAGGAATATCGAGATACAAGCTATTGTCATTTTTAACCAATTTTACACCTGGATATTTTTCATTGATCTTTTGCATAGCTTTTTCAAGCTTGAGTATATATGCATTTAAATCATCGCTTTTTGATGGAATTATATAAAGATATGGTTCGTAATTCTGTTCAGCACCCTGTTTAATCACCAGTTCAGCTTTAGTCCCTCTCATAATAGAAAAATGAGTATCCCCTGCCCCTTCCGGTGCCTCATAATTCCATGTAACAGAGACCTTTGCATAAACATTTTTTATTTTATAAATCATCTCTCCATTTGAGAATACATTTAATATACTATCGTTATAAATATCCTTTTTCAAATAATCAGGATATTTATCAAGTTTTGTTACAGTATTAAATTCTGTAGGAGTAAGTTTTGTTGCCCATCTTTTCGCACTAATCATTTTAATGTCCTTATGGTAATCAATAATCTGCTCTGGAAAACACTCCCATTGTATAAGATCAACAAGGTGGGTTGTTACATCAACAATCCCATCACCTTCCTGGCTAACATCAAAAAACCATGGAGGACGTTTTATTTTGTTTCCTGATACATATTTAAAGAAATGATGTACACTTTCCTTAGTTACTGAAGGGTTTTCCGCACTTCCTTTAAGTAACTCACCAAAAACATCCGGCATATGAGATAGTTCTTTTTGAAGAATAGTAGTTATTTCATGCCTTTCGGTCATAATATCATATAAAAGAACTCCATTTTGTTTTGCGATTCTGAAAGCTTCTTTTAATAACTCAAAATTATTTGAATTAATTACCATAGGTTTATCAGCGAGAACATTAATGCCAGCTTCAACAGTTTGTTTAATATATTCTGTTTTTTTTCGATTATTTCCTGCAGTCACCATAAGGTTTCCAGTCTGGTCTGAAAGCATCTTTTCCAAATAATCATCACCGGCATAAACTTTTGTATTCCAGCTTGTTGGGTTCTCTAAACGATTATTAAATCCATTAATCCGATTTAAATGATCTGTTATATCAGGCCCTTCAGGAGCATAAACATATACTTCCGGGTTAACCTGATCGTACATAATTTTCTGTACGAGGGCTGCATGAAAATGTCCCGGATCGAGAGTAATAATTTTCACTTCTCCTTTTTTACCGGTAAATTTCATATCATTATCAGAGTTTTTATTTGTACTATTTGTATTACAGGCAGATACAATAATTATAATCAGCCACAATACTATTCTTATGGATTTCATTAAATAAGGTTTTATTTTATGTACTCTGTTCCGTAAGGAGATCTTTGTGGCCGTGAAAGCATAGAATTGGCTTCATCATCGTTATGGAACTTTTCCTTTTCAGGATTCCAATATAGTGTTCTTGGAAGTTTCATAGCTATGTGGCTAAGCAGACATGCAGAACATGACCGGTGCCCTACTTCAACAGGCGAAATAGGTTGTTTTCTTGATTTAATACAGTCCAGCCAATTGCCATGTTGTTCTTTACTTCTATATAAGTGGATCTCATCAGGTCCTATTACTGAACTGAGAATTTTCGGATCACTGGCATCCAATGCTTTGATATTTTTCTCCTTGCTAACCGGATCGCTTGGTGTAACTGAATAATTACCTCTGGTAACAAAAATCCATCCTTCAGAACCTTCAAACCTGACTCCATTAGGGTAATCTCCGGTTACAATCATTTTGGCACCATTTGCATACTTAGCTTCAACATGAAATTTTCCATGAACATTCCATAAACCACTTTTGGGAAATTCAGCATCAGCTTTAATCTCTATCGGCCCTGTATATTCTGTTCCCATGCCCCAATGGGCAGTATCAAGATGATGTGCTCCCCAACCTGTTATCATTCCTGAACCATATTGTTCTATCCTTAACCATCCGGGCCGTGAATAATCATTTTGAGGATGAACACCTTTTTCAGTATATTGTGTTTTAGGTGTTGAACCTACCCAGTAATCATAATTAAGATTTTCTGGAACAGGCATTACAGGTTCATCCGGGCCACCCGGATCACCTGGCAATCCTATTTTTACTGTATGAATTTTGCCTATTCTACCGTTTCTTACCAGTTCACATGCTATTCTGAATTGAGACATAGAGCGTTGCTGACTGCCAATCTGTAAAATTCTGCCTGTATGATGAATAGCATCACTCATTGCCCTTCCTTCTTCAATAGTTAATGATGCAGGTTTTTGCAAGTATATATCTTTACCGGCATAGGCAGCTTCAATTGCAATTTGTGCGTGCCAATGGTCGGGTGTGGATATTAAAACAGCATCAATATCTTTATTAAGCAATAGTTCGTGGTAATCATTATATAATTTCACATCAATGTAATCGGCTTTCCCTGTTTTATTTGCATAAAATTCTTCAACAAGTTGTTTTCCTTCTTTTACTCTTTTTGAATCAACATCACACACTC
>JBHOTF010000134.1:0-2979 GCA_042584005.1 Bacteroidota bacterium | reverse complement strand
TCAAGTTCCATTTGCAGATATTATAAAATATATATGCTCAAAATCAAGAATTTGGAAAATTAGCACAACCTAATAACCGCAAATTACCATGAATTACGGTTGAGCCGAAGGCGAAACCGAATAACACGAGCGTCAGCGAGTGAATAACATGAGCGTCAGCGAGTGAATAACATGAGCGTCAGCGAGTGAATAACACGAGCGTCAGCGAGTGAATAACACGAACGTCAGCGAGTGAATAACATGAGCGTCAGCGAGTGAATAACGTGAGCAAAGCGAACAAATTACATGAGTGAAGCGAATGTTTTATTGTTATATCAACAGTATTACATTATTTTTATCATACTATAAATATCAAAAAGATCTAAATATAGAACCTATGAGAGTATTTCAGATTCAGGACGATTGGTCTGTCGATAATTTAAAGATAGCTGAACGTCCAAAACAGGAGCCAGGACCAGCCCAGGTTTTGCTCAAAATGAAAGCGGCTTCACTTAACTACAGAGACCTGGTTGTTCTTCAAAAAGGATATGGACATTTAACAGGCACACTTCCGTTAATACCTGTATCGGATGGAGTTGGAGTGATAGTAGAAACCGGGAAGAGTGTGAAAATTTTTAAGCCAGGCGACCGGGTCTGTCCAATGTTTATGCCGGAGTGGAAAAGTGGGGAGCCTACAAAAGAAATAATTACTTCAACATTAGGAGGTCCGATAGATGGTGTAATGACTGAATACATGCTTATTAATGAAAAAAGTATTTCAGCTGTACCTGATTTTCTCAGCGATAAGGAAGCTTCTACTTTGCCTTGTGCTGCTCTTACCGCATGGACTGCATTACATATTGAAGGGGGTGTAAAAAAAGGTGATAAAGTACTTATTCAGGGCAGTGGGGGTGTTTCAATATTTGCCTTGCAGTTTGCTCAACATTTAGGTGCAGAAGTTTTTATTGTTTCAGGTAGCGATAAAAAACTTGAGCGTGCTATAACTCTGGGTGCAAAGAATGGATTAAATTATAATACAATTCCCGAATGGGGGAAAGAAATTAATAAAATGGCAGGGAAGGATGGAATAGATCATATCGTTGATGTTGGAGGCGAGAAGACCTTGCCTCAATCCTTAAGAGCAGTAAGGCCAGGTGGTACAATCAGCCTGATAGGTGTTTTATCGGGAGCAAAGATGAATGTAAATTTAGGACTTATTGTAACAAGAAAAATTAGATTGCAGGGAATTACAGTAGGACATCGTGAAGGATTTAAGGAGATGACAGAGTTTATAGATAAACACCAAATAATACCTGTAATTGATAAAGTTTTTGCATTTGAAGAGCTTCCTGTTGCATTTAAATATTTAGCATCCGGCAAACATTTTGGAAAAGTTTGTATTAAACATGAATAGATTTAGCTATGAAGATATTATTTATTGGTGGTACAGGAGTAATAAGCTATGCATGCTCTGAGCTATGTATAAAAATGGGATATGACCTGTATTTATTAAACAGAGGTATTTCGTTCAGGAAAACTCCCGTAGGAGCAAAAATTATTCGATCAGATATTCGTAATTATAAAAAAAGCCTGAGACTATTAAATAATCATTATTTTGATGTTATTGTTAACTGGATAGCCTATGATGTTGAGCATGTAGAAAATGATTATAAATTATTTTATGAGAAAACTTCACAATATATATTTATTAGCTCAGCTTCAGCTTATAAAAAACCAATAGAAAAATTACCCATTAAGGAAAACTACCCGCTTTATAATCCCTTCTGGGAATATTCTCAAAAAAAGATTGCATGCGAAGAATATCTTCTTAAACAATTCAGAGAAAAAAAATTTCCACTCACCATTGTTCGTCCTTCTCATACTTACGATATGACTAAAATCCCATTACACGGTGGATATACTACAATCGACAGGATGAAAAAAGGAAAAAAGGTAATTATTCATGATGATGGTAAATCATTATGGACATTAACATATCATAAAGATTTTGCAAAAGGATTTTGTGGCTTGCCGGGAAAATCCGAAACAATAGGTCAGGCATATAATATAACATCCGATGAATATCTTTCATGGAACGAAATATGCAAAATTATAGCCGGGGCAATTGATGTAAGTCCTGAAATTGTGCATATTCCTTCCGATTACATTATTCAATATGATAAAGAATGGGGCGATGGACTGTTAGGAGATAAAGCTCACAGTAAAATATTTGACAATACTAAAATAAAATCTGTTGTTCCTGAATATTATGCTTCTGTTCCTTTTTCGGTAGGAATAAAGGAAATAATATCATGGTATAATGCAGATAAAAGTCGTCGGATAGTGGATTATGAGAAGAATAAGTTAATGGATAAGATAATTGATAATTATAACAGTAGGTTGTAAATTTAGTGGAAATTTGTAAATTGTTATTTGCAATTTTATACAAACGATAATAAAAAAACCTTTAATACTAACCTTAAAAATATGGAACTAATAAAATATCTTGTGTTTGGATTATTAACTGTTTTAGTATTGATTATTTCCTGGAATTCCATATTAGATGTTAAATCAAGGAAGTTTTATCGTTTTCTTGTTTTTGAATCGATATTAATATTATTATTATTTAGTGTTGATTATTGGTTTACCAATCCATTTTCTTTTGGTCAGATAATTTCCTGGCTATTATTGCTTGTGTCGATTTTTTTAGTTGTAGACAGCCTTTTATTGCAAGTTGCGGCTGGAAATTATAAAAAGGCTAGAACCGGAAATCCCATACAACTAATAATGAACAGATCATACAAATATATCCGCCATCCATTATACTGCTCATTATTATTTTTAGGTTGGGGGGTTTATATGAAAAACTCTACATATCCTGGTGTTATTTTTATTATCATTATGACGGTTTTTATATATAGAATGGTGATAATTGAAGAAGCAGAAAATATTAAAAAATTTGGCGATGAGTATAAGCAATACATGAAAAATAGCAAGATG
>JBHOTF010000133.1:0-3029 GCA_042584005.1 Bacteroidota bacterium | reverse complement strand
AATGATTTTGTTAAAGGAATTCAAATAGCTGGATTTTCAAATCTTGTTGGTGGAAATGTTTCTGCTGTACAAATAGCAGGTTTTGCTAATGCTGCGATTGGAGATTTAAAAGGGAGTCAGATAGCCGGTTATGCAAATATTGCTAATGGAAATGTTGATGGTATTCAGGTTTCTGGATTTGCTAATGTTGCTTTAGATAGTCTGAAAGGCCTCCAGATAGGTGGTTTTGCCAATATAGCTGTAGGTCCTGTTAAAGGATCGCAAATATCTGGTTATGCAAATATTGCAATAGGAAATTTAAAGGGGGTACAGATCAGTGGTTTTGCAAATATAACAACCGGGAATGTTAAAGGAACTCAGATAAGTGGATTCGCAAATTATTCCAGAGATTTAAAAGGAGTGCAGATAGGATTTATTAATGTTGCTCATAGTGCTGATAAAGGTTTACCTATTGGTTTTTTAAGTGTTGTAAAGGAAGGATTAAGACAATTTGAACTTTCAGGCGGAACCACCCTTCATACAAATGTTGCTTTTAAAACCGGTGTGGATCATTTTTATAACATTTTTGCACTGGGTGTAAATTATAAAGGTGAAGATCTGAGATGGGGCCCGGGTTATGGTATAGGTACATTATTAAAATTTTCTCCTTCATTTTTTGGGAATATTGAACTTATGACGTATCATATTGTTGAGGACTGGGATGATAGTTGGAAAGGTTTTTGGGATAGAAATGACCTGAACCTTCTTAATCAGGCAAAATTCAATTTTGTTTTCAGGGCGAATAAACATTTTTCAATATTTGCAGGAGCAGAATTTAATGTTATGGTTTCTCAATATAATAGTGGATCAGACAATGAAATAGGATCAGATATTGCTCCATGGACAGTTTATGACAGGACAAGAAAAGATACCAATGTAAAAATGTGGCCAGGATTTAATATTGGTATTAGAATCATGTAAGTATTTCTACTTAAGATTTAAGATTGAAGAACAGCGATTTTAGAATTCAGAAGTAAGTAAGAATTTTGAAATCAAAATGGAAATGGAAATGGGAAACCGGTAATCTAACCAGTTTCCTGTTTCTTGTATTTTCGGACACCATATATCTCAATACTCCACCCTAATATACTTACTCTCAGGGGCGGATGCATCACTAGTGTTCTTAAAATCTGAAACTCATTTTAAATTCTTTTTCTTGTTATATAACATGTATATGATAAGATGTTAAGTTTGGAACTTAACATTTTTGTAAATAGATTTGCAGACTATTCAAATCATGCTTATTAAAGCTGTTTGATTATAAAGAAGAGGGGAGAGAATAGGCTCTATGAACCTCTAGCAACCTCAGAGCTTTTCTGAAAGGTGCTAATACCTAGCCGAAGAGGCAATTATGATTAATATTATATGGAAAATTATATTTTATTATTATCTGATAATTAACATAAGTTATTTAATTTTTATCATTTTAATTATGGCAATAAAAAAATCTTTTGAGGAAATTAATGAGAAAATCAAAAAGGGAAAAGCAGTTGTTTTAACTGCTGAAGAAGTTACTGCTTTAGCAAAAGATCTTAAACCTGAAGAAATTGCTAAAAAAGTTGATGTTGTAACAACGGCTACCTTTGGACCAATGTGTTCATCAGGAGCTTTTATAAATTTTGGTCATACCGATCCGCCTATGAGAATGGAAAAGATTACCTTAAATGATGTTCCTGTTTGTGGGGGTATTGCCGCGGTTGATGCATATATAGGATGCACGGAAGTGTCAAATAATGATCCTGCTTATGGAGGAGCTCATTTAATTCAGGAATTAATTGAAGGGAAAGATATCAGGCTCAAGGCAAAGGCAAAGGGCACAGACTGTTATCCTCGTAAAGAGATTGATACTCTGATTAACAAAAATACTGTTAATGAGATATTTATGTTTAATCCCAGAAATGTATATCAAAACTATAATGTAGCAGTTAATTCAACAAACAGAATAAAATATACATATATGGGTAGTTTGCTCCCAAAAATGAGAAATGCTACTTATTCAACATCAGGAGAACTCAGTCCTTTATTAAACGATCCTGAAATGAGAACAATTGGAATAGGCACAAAAATATTTCTTTGTGGCGCTCAGGGATTTGTTGCCTGGCCCGGAACACAATTTCATACAACAAAAGAAAAAAATGAAAGAGGTATTCCAACAAGTAATGCTGCAACAATAGCTGTAATTGGCGATTGTAAACAAATGAACCCTGAATTTCTTCAGGCTGCATATTATGAAAAATATGGAGTTAGCTTGTTTATTGGAGTTGGTATTCCTATTCCGGTTCTTGATGAAGATATGGCATACAGGCTTTCAGTATCAAATAAAGATATTGAAACAAGTATTTTGGATTATGGCAGAATAGGAGAGCCAAGAATAGGAACAACCAATTATGAGGCACTTCGCTCAGGAAGTATTGATTTAAACGGAAAAAAGATCCGTACGGCACCAGTTTCCAGCTTGAAAAAAGCAAGACAAATTGCTGAATTATTGAAAAGCCAGCTGAAAAATGGTGAGTTTTATATTACACAACCAGTTCAGCAATTTCCTACAGGTACCAGTGTAAATGGTTTGAAAATAAGAAACAAATAACATATTAAAAATAAGGTAGTTATGAAACATGTAAAACGTTATGTATTAACATTCCCCCCTGAATGTGCAGATAAACCAATTTCTTATGAACTTGTTAAAAATTACGATATAAAAATTAATATTCTTAAAGCTGAGATCAGATCAGGAATAGAAGGAACCTTATTGTTGGAAATGCAATCGGAAAAGAAAAATATTGATCAGGCTTTGGAATATCTTTCTGTTAATGGTGTTGGTTGTGAACCACTTACTCGTAAGATAAGTTTTTTAGAAGAAAAGTGTATATGTTGCGGAAATTGTACAGCAGTTTGTTTTACCGGAGCCCTGAAAATGGATAATAAAAAATGGGAACTGAATTTTGATAAAGAAAAATGTGTGGTTTGTGAATTGTGTACCAAAGCATGTC
>JBHOTF010000132.1:0-3085 GCA_042584005.1 Bacteroidota bacterium | reverse complement strand
GCCTCAATATACAGCATTGCCTGATAAATATAACACCGAAATGGATTTTTCATATGCAGCTGAAAAGACTGTTGATGCTGTTGTACATGTTACAACTATTGTTGGTGGTGAAGTAAAACTGTATTATGATCCTTTCAGAAGAAGGGAATTTCAACAAAAAGAACCTGACAAAATTGGATATGGATCTGGTGTAATTATTACATCCGATGGTCATATTGTCACAAATAATCATGTGATTGAAAGTTCAAAAAAAATAAAAGTTAAATTGAACGATGGCAGGGAATATGATGCAGAGGTTATTGGTACTGATCCTGATACTGATCTGGCTGTTATTAAAATAGATGAAGAGGATTTGCAATTTATTGTATATGGGGATTCAGAAGAACTGAAGATTGGTGCATGGGTGTTAGCAGTTGGTAATCCCTTTAATTTATATTCAACAGTAACTACCGGGATTGTAAGTGCAAAGGCAAGAGGTTTACATTTGATTGGAAGAGACAATAATAACCTTACTGGCATAGAATCATATATTCAAACAGATGCTGCAGTGAATATGGGTAATAGTGGAGGAGCCCTGGTAAATCTTCGTGGAGAACTGGTAGGAATTAACTCTGCTATTATGTCTCAAACAGGAATGTATTCAGGATACTCTTTTGCAATTCCAGTGTCAATTGCTCAAAAGGTTGTTGAGGATATTATAAAATTTGGTGATGTACATCGTGCGGTTATGGGAGTCATTGTTGAAGAGATAAATTCTTCCACTGCTGAAATATATGGATTAGAAAAGATTGAAGGAGTTCGTGTAAGTGCTATTTCTGAAGATGGCCCTGCTCATAAAGCCGGAATAGAATTAGGTGATGTAATTCTCAGTGCATTTTCGGTAAATTTATTATTAGGACGTTTAACAATATAATCGTATGAAGTAAGTGCAGCATCAGTTTCATTGTCCCGATAATTACAATCGGCCTTATAATAATGGGCATTTAAAATATATCTTCCTGTAGGGAAATTTCCAATATACTTACTGAATTGTTCCTTAGCTCTTTCAAAATCACTAGTCATATAGATATTCTCAGCTGCTCTGTATGTTAGTGAATCCTGTTCGTTTATGCTGATATCTTCTTGTCCTCCAATACTTCTTACATAAGCAAAATATTCATCAACCTTATTCATTTCAACCATAATATTCTTTATTCCTTGTAAAGAACTTCTTGCTTCTTCAGTGCCCGAAAAATCAGTAATAACCTTCTTATACATATTAAGAGCATCTTCATTTTTATTGGAATTATAATAGATAAGCCCTAATTGCTGATATGCTTTTTTAACATAATTAGAATTTGGATATTTTCTTATTATCTCTTTACAATAATTTTCTGAAGCAATTGATTGCTCCATTGTCATTGCATTTTTAGACAATTCAAATAAAGCATCGTCACAATAAGTCGATTTTGGGAATTTATCGATCAGTTCTGTCAGCACTTCACTTTTTCTCTCATTTCTATTTAGAAGTCCAAGAGCAAATCCTCTTTGAAATAAAGAATAATCAGCATCTGATTGTTTTAATGAAATTGCTTTATCGTAAAACTCTATTGCCTGCCAGTAGCTTCTTGCAAGGAATCTGCAATCGCCCAAACGATTATAAGCATCACTTAATATTTTAGGATTTCCCCCTCTGTTATTCATTATGTATTTATTAAACCAGTTAACAGCTTCCTGATAGTTTTCAT
This sequence comes from Bacteroidota bacterium, assembly GCA_042584005.1. Classification (GTDB taxonomy): domain Bacteria; phylum Bacteroidota; class Bacteroidia; order Bacteroidales; family JBHOTF01; genus JBHOTF01. Next base: position 1,358 of record JBHOTF010000132.1, on the reverse strand, counting down.
TTTTAAAATATGAATAACCTAAATTATATTGACAAAGTTTATATTCCGGAAGCCCATATACTCCGGGAGATTTCATAAATTCTTTATAATATTTTATTGCTTCATTATTATCCCCCATCCTGAAATATGCCTCTGCTTTCCAATAATAAGATTGGGCTTTAATAGATTTGTCATACCAATAATACACCAAAGACTTATCCAGGTAAATGAGGGCCTGGTCATATTGAAGATTATTAAAAAGCTCCAGAGCCCTGAAATATGCAATTCTTTGATAGGCAGCCTTTAGCTCAGTGCTTTTATCTTCTATTTTATCAAGTGAGCTTAAGGCATCTTTATAGTTTTTAGCATGAATATATACCTTTACCAGGTAATCATATGCATCATTTATATGTTTGGAGTTTGGAAATAATTTAATAAAATTATCAAATGCTCTTATAGTTTCATTAAAGGGCGAATATGCCAGGTCGTATGTTAATTTTGCAAATGAAAATAAAGATTCCTCTTTTATATCCTGATCAAAATCAAGTTTCATTGAAGTAGAAAAAGCAGATCTGGCTTTTATCTTATTTCCTTGTTTCAAATAACAATCTGCCAGATGAAAAGCTGCATTTTGCCCCAGGGCAGTTTTCAGTGAACTCACCTTTTCAAATTGCTTCAGGCCATTCTCATAATCTTCAATCTTATAAAAGGAATAAGCCATTCTGTATATTGCTTCCAGATCGAATTTCTTTTTTGAATCGGCTTTAGCTATTTCATAATATTTACTTGCATCTTTAAATCTGTCGGTAAAATAATATGCATCACCAATCATCCCGGCAATATCTGATTTACTTTCAGTATTTGGAGATTCCAAAAGTGGTTTACCATAGTCAATAACCTTATCATATTCTTTATTCTTAAAATAAATCTGTGAAATATAAAATGGAACTACCTCTTTAAATGCTGGATCATCCTGTATTTTAAGAAATGATTCAAGTGCAGGTTTATATTTGCCATCAGTAAAGGCAATATGTCCATAATAATAATTTGCTGAAGAAGAATATTTACTTTGTTTGTTTTTTACTGCCAAAAATGACTGGCTGGCTTTCTGATAGTTCTTTTCTATAAAATAGCTATAGCCCAGTTTAAAATAATATTCATCTCTTTGACCTTTCTCAAGATTGTAAGGCCTGATCTTATTTAACCATTTTATAACATTTTTATATCTCTTCTTTAGATAATTATATCTGCCCATCTCAAAACAAGCCTCTTTAATATTAGTGCTTTCAGGATTATTATTGATAAAATTGGTCAGAAGGGCCTCTCCATTTCTGTGTCCTAACTCGAGGGCACATATTGCAGAGTAATATTGGGCATCC
>JBHOTF010000131.1:0-3121 GCA_042584005.1 Bacteroidota bacterium | reverse complement strand
AGATAATGGAAAGTACAGAAGGATTTCAGAAAACATTATTTGATGAAATTGTCGGAAGAATTAAAAAGGATGATGAATCAGTACCTTATAAACGAAATGGATACTATTATTATACAAGATTTGAAAAAGGCAATGAATATCCGGTTTATTGTAGAAAAAAAGATAATCTGGAATCTCCTGAAGAAATATTGCTAAATGTGAACGAAATGGCAAAAGGTTATGCCTATTATCAACTGGGAGGCCTATCGGTGAGTCCTGATAATAAGCTAATTGCTTATGGAGTAGATACTCTTAGCAGAAGAAAATATAAGATATTCTTTAAGGATCTTGAATCGGGTAAAATATTTAAAGATGAGATTCCTGTAACAACAGGTTCAGCTACCTGGGCAAATGATAATAAAACGATTTTTTATACTCAAAAAGATGAAACAACTCTTCGTCCTCAAAAAATATTCAAACATCGTCTTGGGGCTGAGGTCTCTAATGATTTAGAAATTTACCACGAAACAGATGAGACTTTTACTACTTCTGCCGGTAAAACAAAATCAGAAAAATATATTATTATCGCATCAGGAAGTACTTTGTCAACCGAATATCGCTTTATTAATGCTAATAAACCTGATGAAAAGTTTAAAATTATTCAGGCAAGAGAAAAAGACCTGGAATATTCCATCGATCATTTTGGTGATAGTTTTTATATCTTGACAAATATGGATGCCAAAAACTTCAAACTAATGAAAACTCCTGTAAATAAAACTGGAAAAGAAAATTGGGTTGATGTAATTCCACACAGGGATAATGTTCTTCTTGAAGATTTTGAAATTTTTAATAAATTTCTTGTGCTTGGTGAAAAGAAGAACGGTCTTGTCGAAATTCGTGTAATTAACCATGAAGATAAATCTGAATATTATCTCGATTTTGGTGAGGAAGTGTATTCTGCTGGAATATCTGTAAACCTCGATTTTGATAGTGAAATACTCAGGTACTCTTATTCATCTCTTACTACTCCGAACTCAACTTATGATTATGACATGAATTCTAAGGAGAAAACATTGTTAAAGCGTGATGAAGTTATAGGTGATTTTAATCCTGATAATTACGAAGGTAAAAGATTATGGGCTGTAGCAAGAGATGGTGTAAAAATTCCAATTTCAATTGTATATAGAAAAGGAATGGAGAAAAATGCTGATAATCCTCTGCTTTTATATGGATATGGGTCGTATGGGGCCAGTATGAGTGCTTCTTTTAGTTCAGTACGGTTAAGTCTGCTAGACAGAGGATTTATTTATGCCATTGCTCATATCAGAGGAGGCCAGGAAATGGGCCGTTATTGGTATGAGGATGGAAAACTTCTTAAGAAGAAAAATACTTTTACTGATTTTATCGATTGTGGTGAATATTTGATTAGTGAGAAATATACAAACCATGATAAAATATTTGCTGATGGAGCCAGTGCGGGAGGTTTACTTATTGGAGCGGTTATAAATATTGCTCCTGATTTGTTTAAGGCTGTTCTGGCCGGTGTGCCATTTGTTGATGTTGTTACCACAATGCTTGATGAAAGTATACCACTAACAACAGGAGAGTTAGGAATAGTCATACAAGCAATAGTAATACCCGATAAAGTCCAGATTATTGTTGTATCAGTAAAAGATGCCAGGAAAAATGCAATTACATACACGAATCTGTAAACAATAACATACTTAGCACCAAAGAGGTATGTAACAGCCCTCCCTCCATAATACGACCATGAAATGGCAGTAGAAAATGCAAAAAGAAGTAAGCCAATTGAAATAATATACTTACCTCCATCTCCCAGGAATCCTCTTTTAAAAGCCTCGGTTGTTAAAGGAGCAGAATGTTTAAGAGATTGACCCTGAAAATACATTTCGTTTTCAAATTCCACTTTACCATCAACTACATCAATACTTCCGGTATATAATTCATCACCCAGATAAACTTCAACAGATTCAGCAATGGAACGTGCATGAAATACAGTCAGCTCATTAGTAATTATTCCTTCTTCAACATTTAACTCTCCATTGTAAACATAATTTTTATATTCCGCATCCTTGGATTCAAGCGAAATAAATTCCATTAATTTTGTCCTGTCTGTTTCAACACTTTCACTATATACTCCGGAGAGTAAATACATATCGGCTTCCTGAAATTTATTATCAAATTTTTCATTCCACACACCCGATGATAAAATAACCATCCCGGTGAGAAAACAAATTATTATAGTATCAATAAATGGTTCCAGGATAGCCACCATTCCTTCAGATACGGGTTCATGAGCCCTTGCAGCAGCATGGGCAATAGGAGCAGAACCCTGGCCTGCTTCATTTGAAAATAATCCCCGGTTCACACCCCGGTTAAATGCATAAATAAACGTGGCACCCAGAAATCCTCCGGCTGCAGCTGTTCCTGTAAATACATCTCTAAAAATGGATACTATTGATGGAATGATATTATCAAGATTATTTCCTAAAACCAGTATTGCTCCGATAAAATAAATAATTGCCATTCCGGGAACAAGTTTTTCGGTTACTTTAGCAATTCTTTTAATTCCACCTATTATTACAAAACCAAGTAATACAGCCAGAACTCCACCGGTAATAATATGCTTTAATCCAAAAGTATCAAAAATTGAATTCGATATACTGTTTATCTGAGGCAAACTACCTGTACCAAATGAAGATAATATTGTTGCTACAGCAAAAAATGCTCCCATCCAAACACCCGATTTTATTACTTTACCATTATTAAGTTTAATATTCAGGCGTTTCTTCATATAATACATCGGCCCCCCTGAAACTAAACCATCTTCAGCAAAATCACGATATTTATGAGATAGGGTTACCTCTACAAATTTAGTTGTCATACCTATCATTGCGGTCATCAACATCCAGAATAAAGCTGCAGGCCCTCCCAGATAAATTGCAAAAGCTACACCGGCAATATTCCCTGTTCCGACAGTACCAGATAAAGCTGTGGCTAAAGCCTGAAAATGTGAAGTATCACCAGCATCATCCTTTTTATCAAATTTACCCCTTACAATTTTTAAGGAGTGTTTCATATATCTGAACTGTGGAAACTTCAGATATACTGTAAAAAACAA
>JBHOTF010000130.1:0-3146 GCA_042584005.1 Bacteroidota bacterium | reverse complement strand
TTATGATAATTGGTTCTGTATATTCCATCCTTATCATAATATAATTCACGCGCCCAGGCATCCCAGTCATCATGACTACTAGCAGTCCAGAATGAGGCAACCTCACCCATCATTACAAATTCACTCGAATAATTACGCTGGCCTGCCGGAAGAGCACTAAAACCACTTTCATTGGTGCCATTTCCATTATTAAACCATTCCGAGGTAGCTTTCATCATTTGTCCTTCATTTGTTCCTCTTAATCCATAATTATCAGCAATATCTTCTAACATACCAAGAGAAATTTCCAGCTCCTTCCATTCTTCATCATCTGGCAGGTGCCATCCTGATGGACATGAATTCATTGCTGTTTCCCAATTATATAATCGATGATAACTTTCGCAATTATTATTGTCATTATCATAACATACAGAACCAAATTTCACGACATAATCCAGATTCTCAGCCATCCACCATGTATCCCCTACCAGAATTATCCTATATGTTTTTTCGTCGCGTGGATCAGTAAAACTGCTCTCCATATTATTGCCTTTGGTAGAAAAATACCACATAGGCCCTTCGCTAATATTATCTGAATCGTCTTTCGCAATAATTTTCCAATAATAATTTTCTGCCGGAATTAAAGAATCTGTCCGGTAAAAATTATTTTTCCAGCCTCGTTCAATAAGCGGAGGAGTTATGTTTACGCCAAAATAAATATCATATTCTATACTATCGCTTTCTGCATAATTACATAACCAGCTTAAATCAATAATTAATTCATTGTTATTACTATTATTAAAGGGAAAAGGATCAGAAGGTATATCCAGCGAAGAATTGTACCAAACAACATAAATCTGCTTTATAAATTCCTTTTTCTTTCCATTACTGTCTCTAACTTCCAGGCCAAGCTGATAAATACCAGGACTGATATATCTATGACTTTCTGTTTTTTCAGATAACCATCCGGTATCCCAAATATTATCTCCTTCATAATCCCAACGAACCATAAGTTCAGAAAGTTTATCTTCCTTATCATATGATTGACTTGCATCAAATCTAAATAATGTTTGAGTATTACCATTTTCAGGAGTAACAGTAAAAACAGCTACAGGTGCATTATTTTCTTTAACACAGTTTGTCGACACAAAAAACAGGATTATTAAAAAACTATAATGCCAGTAATTCTTCATATTATAAATATATCCATTATTATTTCCCAATTCAAAATCCTGATAAAAAACATATTAAAATATTTTCAATAGTGTTATCTTTTTCATAAACTTATGCCAGAATTCATGATGCTTAATTTTTTTATTAAACTGTTTGTTGTTAATCGCTGATATTTAAATACATAAAATGATACACCTAATTGAAGGGCTGATTGCCAGTTCACTGCATGTACTAAGCGGCCCTGATCATCTGGCTGCAGTAACACCTATTGCTATAGAAAGCAGGTCAAAATCATGGTCAATAGGATTATTTTGGGGATTGGGGCATACTGCCGGAGTATTGTTGATAGGTGTATTATTTATGCTATTCAGAGAGGTAATTCCTGTTGAAAAGATCAGTGAATACAGTGAACAGATCGTTGGAATCGTTTTGGTGGCAATCGGGGTATGGGCTTTGTTAAAACTAAAAAACGGAATTAAAAAACACCATCATAATAATTCGCAAAAAAGAAATATTGTAGCTGCTTTAAGTGTGGGAATACTTCATGGATTTGCCGGAGTATCGCATCTTATTGGAGTTATTCCAACTTTGTCTCTTCCTGAAACTATTGACTCTGTGATGTATCTTGCAGGTTTTGGAATAGGTACAATTTTCACGATGATGGTATTTTCATGGATACTTGGAACTGTAGCACAGAATCTTTCAGTAAAGAAAAAGACAAAACTTTTTAAATACTTCAGGATCTTTGGTGGATCAGTGGCTATAATCATAGGTATTTTATGGTTCTGTGGTGTATTTACAAATCCTGTCCATTAATAAATTTTCAGAATATTTTTCTTCTGACAGACTAATATAATTTTCGCCATTTTGTAATTGGCGAAAGTTTTGTAATTTAATCAGCTGATAGAATTATACCCTTATCTTTCTAATATTATTTTAGCTATCTTGAATCATTAAACCATATTAGCATGAAATATAGCAGATTACTCCTCTTTTTTCTTGTATTTTCCTTATATTCTGTTTCAACAATAAATAGTCAACCAAGAATTGGTTCATCTGAAAAAAGAATAAGCCAGAATAAAAGCCTGGCTGCCAATTGCTCTCAGGGAAATACCTCAACTATGATAGAACTGAATAATGTAAGGGCATTAATTCATACAGGTGGAGATATGTGGTGGGATTTTCAGAAGGCGGTATATGAAATACCCAAAGACTCAGGCAAAACTGCTTTATGGACAGGTTCAATCTGGATTGGTGGAGTTGATGTAAACGATCAGTTGAAACTGGCAGCATTGAGATACAGAAGTAATGGTGTAGATTACTGGCCGGGTCCATTAATTATTGAAGGAAGAGGACGGGGTACCACAAATTCTGAGGTTTGCTACCAGTACGATAAACATTGGGAAATTTCACGTTACCAGGTTTCTGACTTCCGCGATTGGTATAATGCTTCAGATGAAGAGAAATCCAGGGAATGGGAAGGTTACACAATTCCGTCGGTTATATTAAATTGGCCTGCTCATGGAAATGTTGCAGAAGGATACGCATACAATATGGCTCCATGGTACGACAATAATGAAGACGGAATTTATAATCCCGGTGATGGTGATTATCCTTTTTACGATCTTGACGGAGAACTGCCATGTGGTACAACAAGAGAATTAAGAATGCCCAGATTATATGGCGATGCAACATTATGGTGGGTTTATAATGACAGAGGAAATGTACATCAGGAAACAAATGGTGAAGCTATAGGTATGGAATTACGTGCACAGGCCTTTGAATTTTCTACCAACGATGCTTTGAACGATATGAGTTTTTATAATTATGAGATTATTAACCGTTCAACTTATACATTATTGGAAACATATTTTGGTGTTTTTACAGATGGCGCACTTGGATATGCCTGGGATGATTTTGCAGGATGTCATGTGCAAAAAGGACTGGGATATTTTTATAATGGCAATGATGTAGATGGTACAGGGCAATATGAA
>JBHOTF010000129.1:0-3189 GCA_042584005.1 Bacteroidota bacterium | reverse complement strand
GATTTTTTCCGAGAACTGATCCAGAATATTGTAAGCTTCTTCAAGCCTGTACAATTCAATCATGGCAGCCTGGGGTATTGTAAATTCTTTATTTTCAGCTTTTGTTGTAAATGAAGATACAACAAAGCATATAATAATTAGTATGGTATATTTTGCTCTCATTTTTTAAGATTTTATATGTTTTAATTAAGTTTTTTTGCTCCTTCGGGTAATTCAAAAATATTTTCAGGTGGATCTGCCTCTTCTATTTTCTCAACCAATGTTTTATTGATAACAGAAGGGGAAATACTATTCTCTCTAACATCTATTATTTGTACAGGTATGAGCTTTTTATTTTCTGATAATATGTTGTGAAGAGGAGTTCTTGTTTTATTATTTTTTGCATAGTCGCTCTGCATTGAATTAAATAATTCTGCCATTTCTCCATTTTTTGGTTTTGTTAACCAAAAATCCAGTTTCACTTCATCAAAATCAGCGTCCCCATCATATGTAAACCTCGTTGTTTTAAAATCATTGAGCATTTCCACTACTTTTTCTTTATGCATTAGCCACTCATAATCGGGCGAATATCTGTCCTGGCCTAATACTCTAAAATTAATTTCATCTGTTTTCTTGTCTGTTTCATTATTAACATTTATTGAATCCAGATAATATCCATTTGATCTTTCTACATAGGTATACACCAGTCCAAGGTCTTTTCGGACAATAGTTTTCATTCCCCTCTGAACAATACAAGTTTTATCTTTTGTAAACCAGTATTCTATATTCTGATCCCTGGGAATATTATTATAAATACGGGTTTTCTTTACAACAGCATGATATACTGTGTTTTCCTTTGCCGTAGAACACAAAGGAATGAGTGCAGCCAGAATAGTAATAATGTAATTTCGCATATTGATTTGATTTAAATTAAACTATAATTCAAACCAAAATTATTTTTATTGCAGTAATTAATAAATACAAATTCGGCAAAGGGTATAAATTAACGGTATGAGGTAATGAGGTATGAGGTATGCGGTATGAGGCATGCGGTATGAGGTATGAGGTATGCGGTATGAGGTATGAGGTATGAGGTAATGCGGTATGAGGTAATGCGGTATGCGGTAGTGTGATAATGCGGTATTTGATTGTAACATAAAATGTTATATTTTTATATAATAGTTTTAACCTAAACCATTTTGAAATGAAGAAATTGTGTTTAATATCAAGAAAAATTGTTTTAATTATTTTCATATTATGTCTAATTTGTTGTGAAGATAAAGACCAGGACAATCAGATATCTGGCCCGGAGATTGAATGGATTTCAGGCGGAACAACAATAACTTACTCATATATAAGTGGAATTCTATCAGGATATTTTTTTCATAGAAGCTTTAATGTGTTAAATGCATCCGGAGAAGTAACCATTGATGTCCAGGTTGAAGATGATGTTGACACAAAAGTTTCAACCACTATTAATGTTGAAAAAGGGAATCTATATGGAGTAACAGTTAAAGGCAGTATAGCTGGAAGGCATATGTCATCACCAGGCACCACATGTCTTAATGTCGTTTTTAGTTCACCTAATAGCAGCAAAACTCAAAAGATTTCTGTAGACAGTTATCTTGTACAAAGCTTTAATGAATATATTCCTGATTATTATTATTGTGCCAATTCTTTAAATTTTGGTGAGATCAATCTATTGGATTAATAAATAACTACAAATTCTGCAAAGAATATAAATGAACGGCATATATTGGGGAAGATTTATTTTATCAGGAGTAATAAATTTCTTATTTCCCCCAGTTTTTTAGTTGCCTTAGTTGCTCTTCATAAGGAATGCCATTTTCAATCTTTGGAAAATACCGGTCTGGAACCATTATTCATAACTTTTTTTGTTCCCGAATTTAAGTTATGGAGTTCCAAATAGCTTTCTTTGTTATTATTCTTACTAATACGGTTAACAAGCCATTGTCCGTTGGAGGATAAATTTACAGAGCCCAAACTCTCCCACTTAACATAATCTACTGCTTTTAAAGGTTTTATGCCTGTTGATTGTCCGTATAAAAAATTACTTTGCGTAAATAAAGAAAGAATCATTATCAGACCAAACAATTTTATTCTATTTTTCAAAGACAACATAAGAGAAATTTTTAGTGAATTATTTCTTTTTACGTTTCCCTTTATTTCTACCACCAACATCTTTTTCAGCAATTTCTACCACTACCCGGCGGCCATTATGTTGACTATTATTGAATGATTTTAATACTTTGTCGCCAGATTCTTCTCCTACTTCAAAAAATGAGAAATTATCTTTCAGGTCTATTGATCCTATATTAATATCCCTGTCTTGAGTATTATCATTAATCATTCCTATAATCACTTTTGGATCAATATCATCTTTCTTGCCTATGTTAATAAAGAATCTTGTATAGCCAGTCTTTCCTACTCTTATTTGTCTGTCACCGCTGCGATTATCTTCTCTTTTTCCTCGTCTATCTCTGTTTTCCCTATTGTCTCTGGAATCTCTATTAGCTCTATTGTCTCTATTGTCTCTGGAATCTCTATTAGCTCTGTTGTCTCTATTGTCTCTGGAATCTCTACTAGCTCTGTTGTCTCTATTGTCTCTGGAATCTCTATTAGCTCTGTTGTCTCTAAAATCACTTCTGTCGCGTCTTTCCCTTCTATTATCAGTTCTATCATTGAGGTCAGGAGCATTTTTATAATACTCAAGAAATCGATTAAACTCCAATGACAAAAAATGTTTAATTATTTGTTCTTTGCTTAACCATTCGAGTTTTTTATTCACTGTATTCATAAATGGAGCTATCTGATCTTCATCTACTTCTACGTTCTCCATTCTATCAATTAGTTTAAAAAGTTGTTTTTCACATATCTCAGCTCCTGTAGGAACCAGTAATTTCTCAAACTTCTTTCGAATATTCTTTTCAATCTGTGGTATCCTGTTTATTTCACGGAAATTAACAATAGCAATGGAAACCCCAGATTTTCCGGCTCTACCGGTACGGCCACTTCTATGAGTATAACCTTCATTGTCTTCAGGAAGATTATAATTAATAATGTGAGAAATATCGTTCACATCAATTCCACGAGCTGCAACATCGGTAGCCACTAACATTTGCAGAGTTTTTTCTCTGAAACGTTTCATCACATGATCACGTTGCGATTGAGAAAGGTCACCATGAAGAG
>JBHOTF010000128.1:0-3241 GCA_042584005.1 Bacteroidota bacterium | reverse complement strand
GTAGTTGAATTATTATATGGGTTTGGAAAGTTGCGGAAATTAAGCTTATTATTTTTAATCTCTGCAACATCAATATAGAAGGAATCTAATGCTCTAATATCTACCCAATAAGAATTATAATCTGTATCACTAGATTGCTGAGTTGTATAGAAGAGATACAAATTGTCGTAAGAAATGATAGCTCCTGCTTCTTCACTGGATGTGTTTATTTCCCGCCCTAAATTTACCGCGCGCGTCCAATTGCCATTAATGTCTCTTTTGCTAAAATAAATATCATTAAATCCATATCCTCCGGGTTTGTTAGAAGAAAAGAGAATATAATTATCATCAGGATCAACATAAGGTGAAAATTCATTATAATCGGTATTAATTGCATCTGAAAGCATTTCTGGAGTTTGGTATTCCCCATTAATAAATTTCGCACAATAAATATCATTAAGAATTCTAAAATAAACATCATTGTTTTTAGTAATAGCGAACTGCCAACCAATTATACTTTCAGCTGGAATAGGAATTTGTAAAGCAACAGGATCTGACCATTCTTCATTATATCTAGTGGTCATAAAAAAGTATCCACCAGGCCTGTTTGATCTAAAATACAATGTATCGCCTGTAATAGACAATATAGGACAGTTATCATTATATTGTGATAAAACAAATGATGGAGTTGCAGGATATGTCCATTCATTTTCTACTACTTTCATATAATTCATTTCCATATGAAATTGGTCAGAGTAGAATTTTACGAAAAACATTTCATCTCCATTTGGTGAAAAAACAGGAGAGCCATGCCAGGACCACTCTTCATTGGCCAGTAAATAATCCGGAGGAAATCGTTCAGGAATCACACCGGGAGGAGTTTGTCCCAGGTAGACCAGGGAAGAATTATCGAAAGAATCAGATTTAAACCGCACTATGTATGCGTCATTTCCACCATTTCCAAATGAATTGGTTCGTCCGGCCATAACATATCCCCCATCAAATGTTTGTGCCACTGAAAAAGCAAAATCATCCCGGTTCCCACCTATTGTTTTACTCCATTCCCGGTTTCCGTTTGAGTCAGTTTTAAATAACCAAAAATCAAAATTCCCAGTTCCTGAAGAGTTACTAAATCCACCTGTCACAAATCCGCCATCCTCCGTTATTTGAATCGAATAAACATAATCGACCATGGACTCACCATATATCTTATTCCAGATCTCATTCCCTTGAGAATCCGTTTTAATCAGCCATAAATCCTCCTCACCATTGCCCGCTGATTTGGTATAACCTGCCAGTATATAACCACTATCTGCAGTAATTTGCATCGAGTAGGCATTATCCCATTGAGAACCGCCAAAAGTTTTTTCCCATAACATATTCCCGTTTTCATCGGTTTTAAATAACCACATATCACCCATATTATCATCGGTCATGGAATTTCCAGATAAAATGTATCCGCCGTCATCCAATTGGAAAACTGAGTATGTTTTTTGGTTTCCCGATCCTCCTATTTTTTTATTCCATTCTTCATCGCCATTTTCATCCACTTTGATTAACCATGAATCCAGATGATTTAAAATATGGTTACCCGTAGATCCCGTAATTACATATCCTCCATCTGATGTTTGTGAAACATTTTGAGCCTGGCTGGTATTGTCGATGGTATTATCGAACACTTTATTCCATTGTTCACTACCAGATTCATCGGTTTTAATCAACCAAATATTACGATCACCCTGACCATATGATTCTGTGGTTCCTGCAATAATAAATCCACGGTCTGTTGTCTGTTTCACCATGACACCATAATCTCCTGAGGTTCCACCAAAGGTCTTTTCCCAGAGCATATCCCCTTTACCATCTATTTTCATTAACCAGATATCGTTAAATCCTGCGGATAAAGCATGGCCAAGGATGACAAAACAAGAATCAACCGTTTGGATGACTGATATGGCATCTTCATTAGATGTTCCACCATATGTTCTTGTCCATAAGGTATCTGGTGTTATTTGAGCGGAGGAAAACAGGGATGCGAGAACAAGGACCAGTATAAGTATTTGATATTTAAGTTTTTTCATCATAATTCTTTGTATTATACAATGTTAAGATTGAATTTCAATTGATTTTTAGAATCTGAATATTATCTGATTTCTCATTAGTAGTCATTACCACAAAATAGACACCGGAAGAAGTATGATATCCTTCACGATTCAAACCATCCCATATGATTGAATGTTTACCTTGCCCCTTGTATTCATCAATAAGTGTCATAACATCATGGCCTAAAGAGTCTGTAATTGTTATCCTGACATGAGATGTCTGGTTTATGATATAGTTGATGGTTGTTGAATTGGTAAATGGATTTGGGTAGACATTGGTTAAATCAATTTTCTTTGAATTACCAGGATCAGGAGATTCATCAATACCAGTTTGAGTTATCGGGCGCCAGGCAGGTTGGATGGCGTGAATATTTGTATGCGTAAGTCTTTGTTGATTGCTGCCGTTTATTTCCATTGTATATATTTCGTAATGACCATCCCGATCGGAATGGAAAGCTATTTGTGTGCCATCCGGTGAGCAATCGGGACGATTATCTATATAATCATTATTTGTGAGTCTTTCCTGGTTTTGACCATCAGCATCCATGATGTAAATTTCAAAATTACCATCCCTATTTGAAGCACAAATTATCTGAGTTCCCCCAGGTGTCCAGGCGGGCCACCATTCTTCAGCATTATTTTCAGTTAATTTTTGGATATTATTCCCATCATCATCCATCACATAGATTTCAGAATCGCCATCTATATCAGAGACAAATACAATTTTTGAGCCGTCAGGGGACCACTCAGGTCCTCTACCAATAACAGAATTTAGATGATGTTGATTTCCACCATCAGCATCCATCATCCAAATCTCTGAAAGATAGTTTTGAAGTGGATATTGTCTTGCAAAAACTATTAGTGTTCCATCTGGCGACCAGCTTGGTGAACAATCCCAAACTTCATTTTCATTGGTGAGTCTCTGAAGGTTGTGTCCATCAGCATCCATCACAAAAATCGACCAGGTATTATTTTCATCAAAATGGGTATAAAAAGCGATTTTTGAAGCATCCTTTGACCAGGAGGGTCCGGCATCCCTCCCATCATGATAGGTTAACTGTTTGAGTCCTGTGCCATCAGAATTAATAGTAAATATCTCGTTATTGTTGTTGGGAGGAGTGATGGAATAAGCAATGGTTCCAACAGTCTGACTAACAACT
>JBHOTF010000127.1:0-3269 GCA_042584005.1 Bacteroidota bacterium | reverse complement strand
CTACTCAATGACATTTAATGCTATGATGCATAGGGCCAGGTTAGTTGATCCCGGCAGCAATGCTATTGAAGCAATTGTTAAGAGACTTAATAAAATGTTAAAGGATGATAAAAACATTGAATATCAGGATCAAATATTTTATTCCCTGGCCAATATTTCTCAAAAAGAAAATAATATTGAAAAAGCAAAGGAGAATTATTTAACTTCTACACAAGTTAGCGTAAATAATGATCACCAGAAAGGCCTGTCATTTTATGAACTGGGAAAAATTTATTTTGAGGAACTGGATTATAATAATGCACAGGTGTTTTATGATAGTGCCAACATTCTTCTTGATGTAGAATTTGATGAGAAAGTTGAGGTCGGGAGAATATCACAAAATCTCAATCGCCTGGTTGAAAACCTGAATGTTGTGACCGATGAAGATAGTCTGCAAGCTGTGGCTGCCATGGAAGAGGATGAACGGGATGCCCTTATAAATAAAATCATCGAGGAAGTTATTGAACAGGAACGGCTCAAAAAAGAGAAGGAAACCGAAGATCGTTTAAATAGACAGCCCAATAGAATGCTGACAAATTCGTTTAATGTAAATAATCAGAATACAGGTGGACAAACACAGAATATGCCTCAAATGGGAGGTAATACTCAGACTTCGAGCTGGTATTTTTATAACCCTACAACAGTAAGTTATGGACAATCAGAATTTCTTAATAAGTGGGGACGGAGGAAATTAGAGGATGATTGGAGAAGAAAAAATAAATCAATTATTGGAATTGATCAGTCGGACGGTATGGAGGGAGATCTGGGAGGGTATGAAGATGTAAGTTTAAATAAGAATAAAAATACCGGACTGGAAAAAACAACTAAAGAATATTACCTGGCAGATTTGCCATTGACCGATTCACTGATAAATCTTTCTAATTTAAGAATAATACAGGCCTTATTTAATATTGGGATATTATACAAGGATGAATTTAAAGATTTTAGTAAATCTATCGGAAGCTTTGAAGCATTAAATACCCGATTTCCTGAAAATGAAAAATTGCTTTTTTCTTATTTTAATTTGTATGAGATACATAAACAACTTCAACAAGTTAGCGAAGAAGAAAAATATAAGGACCTTATTATAAATAAATTTCCATATAGCAGGTCAGCCAGTATAGTTTCTAATCCAAATTATTTTCAGGAAATTGAGGCCGTACGGCAAGAAGTTAAAACATATTATTTAGAAACATATGAACTATTTCTGAATAATGATTATTCCGGAGTAATGGAAAAATGTATTTTATCGGATTCTCTTTATAACAGAAATTATTTAAGGCCGAAGTTTTTATTTCTTAAAGTGCTTTCAATGTTAAAATTGCCTGAATATGAGATGCCTGCTGTTAGGAATGAACTTATTGGATTAATAGCTACATATCCTGCAAGTGAGGTTAAAAAACCTGCCGATGATTTATTAAGTGCTATAAGAAAAGTTAGTGTTGATAACGGGGTTATCAGTATTGATGAAAATACAGATGATGCTGCTGTGATTGTGCAGGAAAAAGAACCTGAAAAGGAAATTTATACCTTAAATGAAGATGATATTCATTATTATGTTTTAATTGTTGAGAATAAAACCAATGTTAATCAATTGAAATATGATATTGTCAATTTTAATGTTGATTTTATCCTCACTGATATACCAAATGTAAGTTCTTTACTGCTTAACATGGATATGCATTTAATCATTGTTAAAAAATTTGATGGAAAAGATAAAGCTCTGACATATTTGCACGCTTTTATTGAGAATGGCGAGGTCCTGAACAAATTTAATGAAACAGATTACAGACATTTTGTAATTTCAAAGGAGAATTATAAAACTTTTTATCAGGATAAAGATGTTAGTAAGTATCTGAAATTCTACAATATAAATTATAAATAAATATTTTGTAAGTGGGGAAAGTTAATATTTTATGGGCCGATGATGAGATTGATCTGTTAAGGCCACATATATTATTTCTTGAAGAAAGAGGATTTAATGTAACTACAGCAAATAATGGTGATGATGCATTTGATCTTGTTTTATCACGAAAATATGCCGGGTCTTAGCGGTCTGGAAACCCTGAATAAAATTAAATCTGTTCGTCCTGTTGTTCCGGTAATAATGATTACCAAAAGTGAGGAAGAGGATATTATGGATAAAGCTATTGGATCGAAAATTGCCGATTATCTTATTAAACCGGTTAATCCGAAGCAAATTCTTCTCACAATCAAAAAAAATATTGATCATAAACGCTTAATCACTGAAAAAACAACAACTGCCTATCAAAGTGAATTTGCCAAAATAACAATGGCAATAAATGAATCATCATCATTTAACGATTGGGTTGAGATTAATAAAAAACTGGTTTACTGGGACCTGGAGCTGGAGCGCCTGAATGATAATACTATGGAAGAGGTGCTTGATATGCAGAAAAGTGAGGCAAATATCTCTTTCACAAAATTTATAAAAAAGAATTATTATTCATGGTTCGATGAAAATAATACTGATAAGCCTCTTCTTTCAAAAGATATTATTAAACACAAGGTTGTGCCACTTTTGAAAGAAAAAGAAAAAGTATGCATGATAGTTGTCGATAATTTAAGATATGATCAATGGAAAATTTTACAACCGGCAATAAGCGAGTATTTTGAATTAATTGAAGAAGATATTTTTTGCAGTATACTTCCTACTGCAACACAATATTCGCGTAATGCAATGTTTGCCGGAATGATGCCTTTGGAAATTGAAAAACTGTATCCTGAATATTGGCTGAAAGATGAAGAAGAAGGTGGAAAAAACCTTTTTGAAAAAAATCTATTAGAAAAACAAATTCCACGATTAGGATTGGATATTAAGTTCCAGTTTGAAAAAATTATGAATAATCGTGAAGGGAAAAAATTAGTCAATAATATCTCAAATATTCTAATAAATGACTTATTTATAGTTGTTTATAATTTTGTAGATATGCTATCACATGCAAGAACTGAGAGCCAAATGATACGTGAACTGGCTAGTGATGAATCGGCATACAGATCATTAACTCTCTCATGGTTTGAACATTCCACATTACTTGAATTTTTAAAAGCCCTTGCAGAAAAGAATGTGAAGGTGGTTATTACAACAGATCATGGGACAATTCGTGTTAATAATCCGGTTAAGGTAATTGGCGACAGAAATACGTCAACAAATTTAAGATATAAACAAGGGAGAAACCTGAATTATAATCCCAAAGATGTTTTCGAGA
>JBHOTF010000126.1:0-3382 GCA_042584005.1 Bacteroidota bacterium | reverse complement strand
AAAGGCAATTGAAACTGAATTTGCTGAATTAAATTCCATTGAAGAATATGTGCTTCTAAATGATGGGATTACATTATCTGTTATGCACTCAGGCAATATAGATATTGCTAATAATCTAACAAGCTTTTCTTTAAGCAATTCAACAGGTTTTGTTGGCCCATTAATGATTCCATCTTTTATTTGGGGTTGTGTATTAGGCCCAATTGGAGTATTAGCAGTTTATGTATTAGCTGATGATCCAAAGAGTGAAACCAAAAAAGCTCTATGGGGCTGTATTCTTGGCTCATTACTATGGGGTAGTAGTAGTTTTTTGTATTATCGATAATTTTTTACAATTTCAATATATGCACATAATAAAAGCTACCATATTGCGGTGGCTTTTTTTATCATAACTTTATAATATATTAACTATTAATTGTATCTGTAATGAAAAAACATTTAATTTTTATCTGCCTTTTTATACTGATATTACCGATTAATAGTTTTGCGGGAAAAGCAGATTTGTTTAGTTACAATAAGGTTGATATAGAAACAGTTTTTGCTGATTTGAATGAACTTGAGGATTATTTAAGATCAAATGAGGAAACAAGCTTAAGTACATTAAATTCTTCAT
Source organism: Bacteroidota bacterium (assembly GCA_042584005.1). GTDB lineage: Bacteria > Bacteroidota > Bacteroidia > Bacteroidales > JBHOTF01 > JBHOTF01. The sequence continues at coordinate 2,769 of JBHOTF010000126.1, read as the reverse complement.
TTGATAATTTGACATCTTCTTTCCCAGTATCAGCAACATTGATTATTAAACCGCCCTTTAGTATTCCTTCTATTGTTTGGGGATTTTTTCTAGGCCCAGTGGGTGTTGTACTTGTTTATTTTATTACTAAAGAAGACAATGATGAAACGAAAAAATCTATTTACGGTTGTGTAGCATCAGGAGTATTATGGGCTGCGTTAGCAATCATTCCTAATTTAATAGGGGCCAGTTCATCGGGTTGTTCAGGCATTTTCTAGTTAAAATATGAAAATAAGGTTTATTATTATAATATTTTTATTGTTGCCCAAAATTAGTTTTGGGCAACAGTTTTATAGAATAAAAGCTGAGTTTACTATCAAAGCTAAATTGACTGACGGAACATCCCAGTTAACTATGGGAACAGTATATTATGATAAAAATGCAAAAAAACTTATTTATAAAATAAAGTTTCCCGAACCTGAGATATGGGTCACAAAAGATACCATATTGTATAAGATCGTTAATGACACAATTAAGGAAAGGATGAAGATTCCGGCTATGAATGAATTTTCTATTTTTCATTTATCACTTAACGGACGCTTACCTGATTACGGACTTCAAAATTCATATTATACTATCTCCGATGTTGAAAAAGATGAGGAATTAGTAATCACCACCTGGTTACCCTCACAAGGGCTAAGAAAACAATTTGGAAAAATACTTATTTCAAATTTAGATAAAAGATTATATGGAATAATATTCTATGATCCTGAGGATGTAATGCTTAGCAAACAATTTTTTGAAGAATACAACAATTATCAAGGAATGGAATTCCCCAATAAAATTGTTCAGATTTCGTATGTCGAAGGACAGGAGAACTACCAGATAACAACATTTAGAACTATATTAATAAATGATATTAAAGAAAACGATATTTATAATTATTCTCTTCCTGACTTATAGCATAGGAGTATATTCCCAGGCTCCGGAAGAAGTCTCTAAGTTTAAGGATTTGTTTGAAGTTCCTGAAGAAAATCCGGATTATTCTTTTGTAAGAAACAGCACAAATGAATTTAGCCAGATTATGTCTTTAGGTTTTCTCTTTTATAAATATTTCTTATCCTCACAAGATGGTGTAAGATGTACATTTTATCCATCATGTTCAGTATATGCCATACAAAGCATTCAGGAGAAAGGTTGGTTTTTTGGTGTTTTAAATGCAATCGACAGATTAACAAGATGCAATGGTTTTAGTCAGGAAAAATATGAAATTCACTCTGAGACACATTTGTTATTCGACCCGGTAAAATAATAATATGAGAAAATGCCTATTATTTCTATTGTTCATGTCAGTTACTTTTTTTTGTGCTGCACAAAACCTGTATGATCTGGAAAATTCAAGAAGTTTTGCATCATATCTTATGAGAACCAAACAATATTCTCTTGCAGCTCAGGAATATGAAAGAATTGTATTTCTGGCTCCTAATGATAGTATTGCAAAGCTCTCATTAATACAATCATATCGTTTATCCAGTCAGCATAGCCGTGGTATCTCACGCATAAATGATCTTTTCCCTATGGGAATAAAAAGCCTTTCAACAGATTTTACTAATGAATACACAAAACTTTTATTTCTAAACCGGGATTTTTCTGATGTTTCTGATGTTATTAGGCTAAGTCAGAACATATCACCAAAAAAGAAAATCGAATATCAAATGGCGGCTTTATTACTGGATAACAAGTGGGAAGAGGCTGCAAATTTTGCTAACCTTAACAATCAAGTAAATACCGAACAATGGTATGCTATGAAGTCTGTTTCTGATAATCACCAAAAAATAAAAAATAAAAGTCCTTTTTTGGCGACCGCCTTTTCAACAATTGTTCCGGGAACGGGAAAAATTTATACCAAAAACTGGAAAGATGGCCTGTTTTCACTTTTATTTGTAAGTACTTCAGCATGGCAATCATACCGAGGATTTCAAAAAAATGGTATAAAAAGCGCATATGGCTGGATATTTGGATTAATATCTATAGGTTATTACGGTGGAAATATATACGGATCATGGAAATCTGCAAAAATTTACAATTCAAATATTGACCATGAATTTTATCACAAAGCTGAAAATATTATTTTTTCTGATTTTTAGTCTGACTAGCAATGTTAAGGCTCAGAATCTTGAAGATGTAATTGCATTTGCTGATCTTCAATATGAATCTCGGAATTATAATAGTGCATTGAGAGAATACGAGAGAGCATTGTTTTTTTCCAATGATAAAAAACATACATATTTATTCCGACAAACTGCAAATTGCTTTTTTTCATTAGATGATTATGAGAGTGCTATGACATATTATGATTATGCATATATCAATAATACTAATGACAGCATAAAACTTGAGTGCCTTTTTCAAAAAACCTTATGTTATATATTGTTGAAAAATTTCAATCTGGCTTTGGTTGAATTATATTCTATGGATGAATCTGTTTCAGATTATTTTCAAAGGAAAAAGCATTTCTATCTGGGCACATGTAATTTCGGACTTGAAAGATATGATGAAGCTTTTAATTCTTTTCTTTCTTCTGCCTCAGAAGACAATGAAACAAAAGACAGGCTTATTTCACATTTTAAAAATAAAAAACGTCTGTTCAGACCAAATCCAAAAACAGCACTTATTTTAAGTATAATTGTTCCCGGATCAGGACAAATTTATTCCGGAGATATAAAAAATGGTATTAATTCATTTCTTTTGTGTGGAGGATTATTTGCCATAGGGGTTAATATCGCAATT
>JBHOTF010000125.1:0-3476 GCA_042584005.1 Bacteroidota bacterium | reverse complement strand
TTAGAAGGAAAATCAATTTATGGAATTAATATCAGCCCCGATTTACGATTTGTGAGCTATGTTGAATATGGAGAATCTACCGGTGAAAGTGCTAAATCTACTGATATGCCTAAGTATGTTACCAAGTCGGGATACACTGAAATTCAAAGAACAAGATCAAAAGTTGGTGGTACAGGTGGAAGAAGAACTTCTTTAATGATATATGATCTGGAAAAAGATACCATATATACAGTTAGAAAAGACAAAATACCAGGGATCAAGGATTTGCCGGATTATGTTAAGGATTATCCTGAAAGAGCTGATGATGAGCCCATTGAAAGAGAGGTTAATATTTCCGGAATTAACTGGTCGGAAGATGGTAAATATCCTGTTATAAATGTTAGCTCATCGGATAATAAAGACAGGTGGATTATGTTATTGGATATGGAAACCGGTATTCCAAAACTTTTGGATAGGCAGAGGGATGAAGCCTGGATTGGAGGCCCCGGCACAAGATCAATTGGCTGGATGCCCGATAATAAAAGAATTTGGTTTCAGTCGGAAGCAACCGGATATTCTCACCTCTATACTCTGAATGTTGAAACAGGAGAAAAAAAGGCATTAACAAGTGGTAAATTTGAAGTATATGGCCCAAGATTCTCGAAAGATAAAAAATCGTGGTATTTTTCTTCTAATCAGGTTCATCCTGGAGAAAGGCATTATTATAAAATGCCATTAAATGGAGGAGAACCTATTCAGATTACTTCAATGGAAGGTTCAAATGAAGTTTATATGTCGCCTGATGAAAAGCAACTTGCGATTATTTATTCTTACTCCAACAAACCGGCAGAATTATACTTAATGAAAAATAAGCCTGGAGAAAATGCACAAAAGATCACAAGTTCATTAACAGAGGAATTTAAAGCTTATGAATGGAAAGCTCCTGAGGTATTAAGTTTTAAAGCAAGTGACGGAGTGGATGTATATGCAAGGCTTTATCGCCCGGAAAAGCCTGAAAAAAACGGTCCGGCTGTGATTTTTGTACATGGTGCAGGATATTTGCAGAATGCGCATAAATGGTGGAGTTCATATTATCATGAGTATATGTTTCATAATTTTCTTGTAGATAATGGTTATACCGTTTTGGATATTGATTACCGTGGAAGTGCAGGATATGGGAGAGATTGCAGAACAGGAATATACAGGCATATGGGAGGTAAAGACCTGTCGGATCAGGTTGATGGAGTAAAAATGCTGGTTGATAAATATGATGTAGATCCTGAAAAAATTGGACTATATGGAGGTTCATATGGCGGATTTATTACTCTGATGGCACTTTTTACAGAGCCTGATGTATTTAAATCAGGAGCAGCATTAAGATCAGTTACCGATTGGGCTCATTATAATCATGGATATACTGCTAATATTCTAAATACTCCTGTTGAAGATAGCCTTGCTTACGTAAGAAGTTCACCTATTTATTTTGCTGAAGGATTTAAAGGTCACCTTGTAATGCTTCATGGGATGGTTGATGATAATGTTCATTTTCAAGATGTTGTAAGATTATCCCAACGTTTAATTGAACTTGGAAAAGATAATTGGGAGCTGGCTGTTTTTCCTCTGGAACGACATGGTTTTACAAGACCTACCAGCTGGACAGATGAGTATAAAAGAATATATAAATTATTCGAGACAACACTGAAATAGAGCAGCTTTCTTCATAATTGCATATATTTGCGATTGGGATAAATTGTTAGTATATATTTATTTTTCTAAAAAGGAATTGAAAAAATCTTTTTCTACATGAGATCATTAAGAATTGTTTTTTGCGGATTATTGTTTTTTACATTTTTTTCTGGCATTTCCCAGAATACATGGTCCCTGGAAGAATGCATCCTTTATGCACTCGATAATAATATTAGAATTAAGCAACAGGGCCTGAATATTGAAATCTCGAAAAACAATTTAACTCAGGCAAAAGCTTCTATTCTGCCAAACCTTAATCTTAGTACGTCTCAAAATTTTCGATATGGACGCTCTGTTGATCCTCTGACTTATGAATTTACCAACAATAATTCCAAAGGAAGTAGCTTTTCAGTAAATTCAGGTATGTATCTTTTTAATGGTTTGCAAACTATTAATAACATTGCAAAAAATAAATTATACTTAAAAAAGAGTATTGAGGATCTGGAAAGAGCTAAAAACGATTTATCCTTGAATATTGCTATGGCTTATTTACAGGTACTTTTTAATACTGAATTATATACAATTGCAAAAAATCAATTAGATATTACCAGCCAACAGGTTGAACAGACAAAAATTTTAGTTGATGCCGGAAGCATTACTCTCGGGAATTTGCTGGAAATACAAGCCCAATACTCAACAGAAGAATTACAGTTGGTTAATGCTGAAAATCAAATAGATTTATCCTATTTGAATTTAAAACAAATGCTTGATCTGGGAGCAGTGGAAGATTTTAGAATATCAATACCGGAATTTATAGATATTGATACTGAAGATATTAGTTTTTCTGTTAATATAATTTTTAAAGAGGCTCTTTCAAAATTACCTCAAATTAAAAGCGCCGAATTTAGCCTTCTGGCAATTAAGAAGAATTTATCTATTGCAAAAGGGCAATTACTTCCATCCTTATCAGTAGGAACAGGATGGTATACAGGATATTCAGATAATATTAAAGCTTTTGGGACAGCTAACACAATGTCGTTTAGCGATCAGATAGATTTTGCTCAAAATCGTGTGATAGGATTTAATTTAACTATCCCTGTTTTTAACAGATTATCAACTAAAACAAATATTTCAAATGCCAGGTTATCCGTGCTAAATAGTGAATACAATTTACAGCTCGAAAAGAACCAATTGTTTAAGGAAATACAGCAAGCTTATTCAGATGCCAAAGCAGCACTTAAGCAATACATAGCATCGCAAAAAACGGTAGAATCTTTAGAAGAAAATTTTAAATATACTCAAAACAAGTATAATGTTGGAATGGTAAATACAGTTGATTATAATCTAGCAAAGAATAATCTTACAAAGGCCAGATCAGATCTTTTACAGGCAAAATATAATTATATTTTCAATCAGAAAATACTGGATTTTTATAGAGGGAATCCTATAACAATATAGATTAGATAAAAAAATGGCTCTTATTTTGAATATTGAAAGTTCATCAAATATATGTTCTATAGCTCTTAGTCGCAACGGAAAACTTATTTCATTGAAAGAAAGTGATATAGAAAAATCTCATGCTGAAAAACTAACTGTTTTTATTGAAGAAATTCTCGAAGAAAATAATATCCCCGTTAATACAATTGATGCAATTGCTGTGAGTAAAGGGCCGGGTTCATATACGGGATTAAGAATAGGTGTTTCAGTAGCAAAAGGAATGTGTTATGCATTAAAAAAGCCCTTAATTGCAATCGACACAATGCAATTATTATCTCAGGAAATAATTAATGAGCCACAAAAATATTCCTTAA
>JBHOTF010000124.1:0-3554 GCA_042584005.1 Bacteroidota bacterium | reverse complement strand
AAAGAAGTTACTTTCCAGATGGTTATGAACTTTCTTAACGGTGGAGCTGCAATTAATGTATTTTGCAAACAAAATGATATTAATTTAAAGGTAGTAGACGCAGGTGTTGATTTTGACTTCCCTGCTGAAGCAAATCTTATTCATGCAAAAATTGCCAGAGGAACAAAAAGCATTTTAAAAGAACCTGCAATGACAATTGGCACATGCAGGCAGGCAATGGAAAAAGGAAGAGAAATTCTAAATATTGAATATAATGCCGGGTGTAATATCATTAGTTTTGGTGAAATGGGTATTGGGAACACATCTTCGGCATCACTGCTTTTCCATAAATATTCAGGACATTCTATTGAAGATTGTACAGGAAGAGGAACAGGCCACAACGATGAAGGATTAAAAAAGAAAATCACCATACTTAAAGAAGCCTCTGAAAAACATACTGCATCAGACCCAATAGAAATCCTGGCAGCATATGGAGGCCTGGAAATTGCAATGATGTGTGGAGCAATGCTGCAGGCCAAAGAAAGGGGAATGATCATTCTTGTTGACGGATTTATTGTAACTGCTGCATTAATTACTGCAAGTAAAATGGATAAATCTATTTTAGATAACTGCATATTTTGTCATTATTCCCAGGAAAAAGGCCATAAACTTATGCTTGAATATTTAGGTGTTGAACCATTGGTCGACCTGAATATGAGATTAGGCGAAGGAACAGGTGCAGCTGTGGTTTTTCCAATAATAAAATCAGCAGTTTTATTCTTAAATGAAATGGCTAGCTTTGAAGATGCAGGAGTAACAAATAAAGAATAGAAATAGTGAAAAATGAATTCAAAATATTTTTAACAGCTCTGATGTTTTACACCAGGATTCCTGTGCCTGAAAACACCGGTTATTCTGAAAAAAACCTGAATAAGGCTTCAAGATATTTTCCATTAATTGGAATTATTGTTGGAGGAACAGGAGCATTAGTATTTTGGGGTACAAATTATCTGTTTTCTGTACAAATTTCAATATTAATGAGTATGGGAATTATGATATTATTAACAGGGGCATTCCATGAGGATGCTCTTTCCGACTTCTGTGACGGCTTTGGTGGCGGATTTAGCAAAGATAAAATCCTATCCATTATGAAAGACAGCCATATTGGCACATACGGGGCTATCGGACTAATTATTTTACTTCTTTCTAAATTCTTTTTGCTTTCAGAATTTAATCCGGCAAATATTCCTTTGATTCTAATTGTTGCTCATGCACACAGTAGAATTTATCCGGTTATTCTGATATATACATCTAAATATGTAAGAGAGGGCGACGATAGTAAATCAAAATCAGTAGGCAAGAAACAATCAATTAGCAGCTTGTTTATCGCTATAATATTTGGTTGTATGCCATTACTACTTATAGAAACAATTGTTATTCCCTTTTTACTTATCGCAAATGTTTTAATATTTATATTTTTCAGATATTATATTCATAAAAAAATAGGTGGTTATACCGGCGATGTATTAGGGACTTTACAACAGTTTACAGAAATAGGTTTTTACCTGAGTTATTTAATTACTTTTCAAATAATATAATGCTATATCTTTTACGGCATACAAAAGTTAATACTCCTACCGGCGTTTGCTACGGACAAACGGATGTAGAATTATTCAGCACATTTGAAAACGAGAAAAATACATTGCTTGATAAATGCCGGAACATAAAATTTGATAAAATATATTCCAGCCCCTTAAAACGTTGTTCTTTACTTGCTGAAGCCTTTGCAATTAGCCCTGATGGGGTTTTTTACGACAAAAGACTGATTGAAATGAATTTTGGATGTTGGGAAGGTAAAAAATGGGATGAAATAGAAAAATCGAAAGAAGCAAAAATTTGGTTTAAAAATTACATTAATACCGCTTGTCCTGAAGGGGAAGCTTATACTGATTTATTATTGCGTGTGCAAAATTTTATTGATGATTTGAAAAAGAATGACCCTGACAAAAATTTGTTAATCGTTAGTCATAGCGGGACTATCCGGGCTTTTTATTCTATTCTTAATAAAATACATCCTAAAGAGGTTTTCGAAATAGAAATAGATTTCGGACAATTAATAGAAATGGAATTAAACTAAAAATAATGGAAAAGAAAATACGTCCTATAATGTTTGTTGGTACAGGCTCGGATGTTGGAAAATCTGTTATTAATGCTGGATTCTGCAGAATTCTGATGCAGGATGGATATAAACCTGCTCCCTTTAAGGCTCAGAATATGTCGTTGAATAGTTATGCCACTCCCGATGGTTTTGAAATTGGACGTGCCCAGGCTGTTCAGGCAGAGGCATGCGGTATTGAATGTAAAGTTGAAATGAATCCCGTACTGCTAAAACCAACATCAAATTTAACATCTCAGGTGGTATTAAACGGCAAGCCTATTGGTAATCAAACTGCATCGGAATATTTTCTGAAAACCGATCGTAAATTTCTATTTGATGAAGCATTAAAAGCCTATCATAAGCTGGCAGCTGAATTTAATCCTGTGGTAATTGAAGGAGCAGGAAGCATTTCGGAAATGAACCTCTGGGATAAGGATATTACAAATATGCGAATTGCTCTGGCAACAGAAGCAGCAACATTTTTAATTGCCGACATTGATAAAGGTGGTGTTTTTGGCAGTGTATACGGAACAATAGAGCTAATATCGCCTGAAGAGCGAAAACTCATTAAAGGTATCATAATTAATAAATTCAGAGGAGATATTTCCCTGTTTCAGGAGGGGAAAAAAATACTGGAAGAAATAACAGGAATACCTGTGGTTTCTATTATTCCATATTATAATGATATTTATATTGATGATGAAGATTCGGTGGTGCTGGATAAAAAAACAGCTTCAATTTCAGATAATAAAATAAATATAGTTGTTGTTTTGCTAAAACATATGTCGAATTTTACCGACTTTAATGTTTTAGAAAGAATAGCTGATGTACATCTGTTTTACAGCAATAATATTGATGATATTTTAAATGCAGATATTATTGTTATTCCGGGATCGAAAAATACCATCTCAGATTTACTTCATTTACGAAAAACAGGTATTGCCAAAGCTATAATTACAGCTCATACTAAAGGAAAATCTGTTTATGGTATTTGTGGCGGATTTCAGATGATGGGAACAGAAATATGCGATCCTCACCAGGTAGAAGGCGACATAGAAACCATTTCCGGCTTAGGATTATTACCAATTCAAACAAAACTAACTGAAGAAAAAGTCACTGAACAATGCAGCTTCACTTTTTTGCAAAATGAGGATATTTGTAGAGGCTACGAAATACATATGGGTGAAACCAATACAGTCAAACCTTCACCATTAGTCAAAATTAATGATGGCGAAAACGATGGTTATTTCTTAAATCCACAAACATGGGGAACATATATACATGGAATTTTTGATAATATGCCAGTAATAAGAAATATTATTGAAACTGTTGGAGGTAAAGCTAGTGTTGATTTTAATATTGAAGAATTTAAAAATGAACAATATAACAAACTGGCCAAAGTTGTAAGAGACAATAG
>JBHOTF010000123.1:0-3563 GCA_042584005.1 Bacteroidota bacterium | reverse complement strand
CTATAAGGCTTATATACCAATATCTGATTTCTTTAAGAATATTTTCGGGTTGATCGTATTTTGAAATAATGTTCTTTTCAATTTCATCGATATCAAATTTATATGCCCGGATAATATCCTCAATTTGCCACATATAAAGGATGTATTCTGCAATATTTGTATATCGTTTTTCTTTAGCGATTATCATTATTAATCATTCTTTTGTTTAAGAAAAATATTATCGAGAATTCTTCTTTCTTTCTTTGTGGGACGGCCTAACCCCCTTTCTCTGCTAATATAAGCAGAATTTTTCATAGATTTTAACATGATCAGTTCTTCCTCAGGAGTAAGATCTTCAACATTTTCCGCTGCAATTTTTGCCGAAACACGTTTTTCAAGTAAACCTTTAACTCTGAATGATTTAATAATCGGGGGTTTTCTTATTTCAATAATATCACCCATACTAATTGTTCTGGATGGTTTTACAGATTCCTGATCAATTCGAACACGACCTTTTTTGCAGGCCTCAGTTGCCGCAGAACGTGTTTTGAAAAGTCGTACTGCCCATAACCATTTATCAATTCTCATAATACTTTGATTATGTAAAATCAGGAATTATTAAATTGGTTCATTGTTCTTGAAATACCAATTGTAGCAAAACTTTTAATTGCTTCAATAATTTTATCTATTCTTTCCGGAAGTTTTATACTTTCTTCATCAGTCCATTTGCTAAGTACAAAGTCTGCCTGATTGCCATAAGGAAAATCATTTCCTATTCCAAATCTCAATCTTTGATAGTTTTCGTGGCCGAGAATAATACTAATGTTGATTAAGCCATTATGGCCGGCATCACCACCTTTCTCTTTAATACGTATAGTTCCAAAAGGAAGGGCAATATCATCAAGAATAATTAGAAGGTTTTCCAGAGGTATTTTTTCTTTTTTCAGCCAATAATTAACAGCTTTTCCACTCAGGTTAACATATGTGGTAGGTTTAACAAGAATAAAGGTTCTTGCTTTAAATTTATACTCACATACATTTGCATAACGTTTATGTGAGAATACAGCACCAGATGCCTCAGCCATAGCATCCAGCACCTGAAATCCTATATTATGCCTGGTCTTTTCGTAATCATCACCAGTATTACCTAAACCGACAATTAAAAACTTCATTATATGATAAATTATTCATTCCTGAATAATTCAGGTCATTTTAATTAAAAGAACCTTATGATTTATTTTCTTTTGAATCTCCTCCACCTTCAGTTTTAGCTCCACCTTCAACTTTATCTTCGCCTTCAGCTTTGGCTTCACCTTCTTCACCTTCTTCACCTTCTTCACCTTCTTCACCTTCACTTTCAACTTCTTCAAGTATCATACTTTTGGCTATTCTGGTAAGCTTCACTGAACAAACAATAGAACCGGGAGGATCAAGTAATTCAACATTTTCAAAACTTAGATCCTCAATCTTAATAGAATCACCTAATTCAAGATTATCAATACTAATATCTAAAGTATCAGGCAAATCTTTTGGGAAAGCTCTCACATTAAGTGTTCTTAGCAATGTATATAATTGACCACCTTCTCTAATACCTATTGCAAAGCCGCTAATATTTACCGGGATTCCAATTGTTATTTTTTTCTCATTAAATATTTCAAGAAAATCTATATGTAAAATCTTGTCTGTTACAGGATGAAACTGAACATCCTTTAAGGTTGCTAACTTTTTTTCACCATCAATATCCAGTTTTACTAGATATATATTTGGTGTATAAATTAAGTTGCGAAAATCCTTTTCATGAGCGGCGAAATGAACATTTTTTTCACCTCCATACAATACACACGGAACATTCTGGTTTTTTCTTAATTTGTTGGTTTCACTTTTTCCAACTTTTTTTCTTAGTGATCCAATAATTTCAATTGATTTCATTTTGATAATATTATTGTGCTACTCAAGCATTGTTATTCCGGGATCGCCGAATTTTTTATTATGCCCCCATCACACGTTAATAATGACTATAATTTTTTGCGAGTGCAAAGATATAATTTAATTTATAAAACTAGAACTTATTGATTCATTATTATATACTTTCTTTATAACATATGCAAAAAGATCGGAAATACTAATTACCTCAATTTTATCAGATTTTCTTTCTAATGGAATAGAGTCGGTTACTACAAGGCTTGTGATATCAGATTTTTCAATTCTTTCGTATGCCGGCCCTGATAATACCGGATGAGTTGCAAAACATCGTACAGTTTTAGCTCCTTGTGCAATCATCATATCTGCAGCTTTGGCAACTGTTCCAGCTGTGTCGACCATATCATCAACTATTACAACATTTTTGCCTTTAATATCACCAATTATGGTCATTTCTTTAACCTTATTAATTTCTTTTCTCACTTTATGGCAGATTACCATATCTGTTTCTAAAAACTTTGCATAAGCACTGGCCCTCTTTGATCCTCCAATATCAGGCGATGCAACTACAAGATTATCAAGATTAAGTTTTTTAATGTAAGGAACAAATACTGCAGATGAATATAAATGATCAACCGGTATATCGAAAAAACCCTGTATTTGGTCTGCATGCAGATCCATTGTCATAATCCTGTCAACACCCGCAGCTTTGAGAAGATTGGACACCAATTTTGATCCAATAGAAACCCTGGGTTTATCTTTTCTGTCCTGGCGGCCATATCCAAAATATGGTATTACAGCAACAATTTTATAAGCAGATGCTCTTTTGGCAGCATCTATTAAAAATAATAATTCAAACAGGTTTTCAGTAGGAGGGAATGTAGATTGAACAATAAACACAATATCGCCTCTGACAGTTTCTTCGAAACTTGGCTGAAATTCACCATCACTGAAACACGTTACGTTTACCTGTCCAAGTTTAATACCATAACTTTTAGTGATTTTTTCACTAAGATATTTTGTACTTCTGCCCGAGAATATTTTAATAGGTGCATATGCAGACATAATAATTATTTTAGGTTCATTTAATAATATTGGCAAAAGTATAAAACCTGATTGGAATAATGATTGAAATATTAAGGCTTTCTTTATTTATTAATAACTATTTATTAACAATTGGTTTGTTTGATCAATAAATTTCAGAAGTTTATTCTTGCCTAAATTTGTGATTGAAGAGCTAATAAACATTTGAGGAGTTTCTTCCCAATTTTTTAATAGTTCTTTCTTATAATTTTCGACACTCCCGTTTATTTTTGATTTTTTGAGCTTGTCGGATTTAGTAAATACAATTACAAATGGAATTTTATTATAACCCAGCTTTTCCATAAACTCAAGATCTATTTTCTGAGCTTCATGCCGTATATCTATCAACACAAATAAACAAGCGAGATTCATTCTCTCAGAAATATATGATTGAATGAATTTATTTAATTTAAGTTTTTCCTCTAATGAAACTTTTGCATAACCATAACCCGGAAGGTCGACCAGGTACCAATTTTTGTCAATTAGGAAATGATTTATCAATCTTGTTTTTCCTGGTTTTCCTGATATTTTTGCAAGGCTTTTTCTTCCGGTAAGCATGTTTATTAAAGACGATTTACCAA
>JBHOTF010000122.1:0-3615 GCA_042584005.1 Bacteroidota bacterium | reverse complement strand
TTTGGATTATAAACATCATGAACGGTAGTCCGTCCAAGTATCCTATCATATAATGATTCAACTATTTCCTCATTATTCTTCAGAACAGTAGCATTCAATCCTCTCAATGTACCACAATCTTCTTCCGAAATAACAACATCATGAGATACATCAACAAGCCGTCTTGTAAGATATCCAGCATCAGCAGTTTTTAAAGCTGTATCTGCCAAACCTTTTCTGGCACCGTGAGTAGAAATAAAATACTCAAGAACAGAAAGTCCTTCCTTAAAGTTAGATAAAATCGGGTTCTCAATAATCTCTGATCCTGTTGCACCAGATTTCTGAGGCTTAGCCATCAGTCCTCTCATTCCGCAAAGCTGACGAATTTGTTCTTTTGATCCCCTCGCACCTGAATCAAGCATCATATAAACAGAATTAAATCCCTGGTTATCTGCACTTAACCTATTCATTAAGGTTTGAGTTAATTTTGCATTTGAGTGAGTCCAGATATCAATAATCTGGTTATATCTTTCATTATTTGTAATGAATCCATTATTATAATTATTCATAACCTCGTCGACCAAAGCGTAACCTTCGTCGATCATAGCTACTTTGTCTTTTGGTATTATTACATCATCAAGATTAAAAGAAAGGCCTCCTTCAAACGCCATTTTATATCCAAGGTCCTTAATATCATCAAGGAATTTAGCTGTATCAGCATTTCCGCATTTTTTCAGAATAACACCAATAATATCACGAAGGGCTTTTTTTGTAAGAAGTTCATTTATATACCCTATTCCTTCAGGGACATGTTTATTAAAGATAACCCTTCCAACTGTTGTTTCTATTAATTTATTTACAAGTTCGCCATTCTCAATATCATTTGTTTTCACCTTAATATTAGCATGAATATCTACTGCCCCTTCATTATGAGCAATTATCACCTCCTCAGGAGAATAAAAAGTCAATCCTTCTCCTTTAACTTTGTGATTTTCAGTGCTCTTCCGGGATTTAGTAATATAATACAAGCCTAAAACCATATCCTGAGAAGGAACAGTAATTGGAGCTCCATTAGCAGGATTTAATATATTGTGTGAAGCCAGCATTAATAATTGAGCTTCAAGTATGGCCGGATTACCTAATGGTAAATGAACAGCCATCTGGTCACCATCAAAGTCAGCGTTAAAGGCAGTACATACAAGTGGATGCAACTGAATTGCTTTTCCTTCAATAAGTTTTGGCTGGAAAGCCTGAATACCCAAACGGTGCAATGTCGGTGCCCTGTTCAATAATATAGGATGTCCTTTAAGAACATTTTCCAGAATATCCATAACAACAGGATCTTTTCTGTCAACAATCTTTTTTGCCGATTTAACAGTTTTAACAATACCTCTTTCAATAAGTTTCCGTATAGCAAATGGCTTAAATAATTCTGCAGCCATATCTTTTGGAATTCCGCATTCATGTAATTTTAATTCCGGTCCAACCACAATAACTGATCTGGCAGAATAGTCAACTCTTTTACCAAGCAGATTTTGACGAAAACGACCCTGTTTACCTTTTAGGCTATCACTTAATGATTTTAATGGTCTGTTTGCATCAGTCTTTACAGCATTTGATTTTCTTGAGTTATCAAACAATGAATCAACTGATTCCTGAAGCATTCTTTTTTCATTCCTAAGAATTACTTCAGGTGCTTTGATCTCTATTAATCTTTTTAGACGATTGTTACGAATTATCACCCTTCTATATAGATCATTAAGATCAGATGTTGCAAATCTTCCCCCATCAAGTGGAACCAGTGGTCGTAATTCAGGAGGAATAACAGGAACAACTTTAACAATCATCCATTCCGGTTTGTTTATTCCTTTTGATGTACGAAATGCTTCCACAACCTGAAGGCGTTTTAATGCTTCATTCTTTCTCTGTTGTGATGTTTCAGTATTCGCTTTATGTCTCAATGAATATGACATCTCATCAAGGTTAAGGCGTGATAATAGATCAAACAAAGCCTCGGCACCCATTGAGGCAATAAATTTCTCAGGATCAGAATTATCAAGTAACTGATTATCTTTTGGTAGTGTTTCTAAAATATCGAAATATTCTTCTTCAGTAAGAAAATCAAGATAACTTATACCATCTTCACTTTTAACACCCGGATTTATTACAACATATCTTTCGTAATAAATTATTGTATCGAGTTTTTTAGTAGGTAAACCTAACAGATAACCAATTTTATTCGGCAAGGATTTAAAATACCAAATATGAGCTACAGGGACTACCAATGAAATATGTCCCATACGTTCACGTCTGACTTTTTTCTCAGTAACTTCAACACCACATCTATCACATATGATGCCTTTATATCTTATTCTCTTGTATTTACCACAATAACACTCATAATCTTTAACGGGTCCGAAGATCCGTTCACAAAACAATCCGTCACGTTCAGGTTTATAAGTTCGATAATTAATTGTTTCTGGTTTTAGGACTTCCCCACTTGATCTTTCCAGAATTTCTTCAGGGGAACTCAATCCTATTGATATTTTAGTAAAATCGCTTGAAATCTTATTATCTTTTCGGAATGTCATTAGCTATATTTATTAAGTTATCCGTAATAATGATACGATAATTATAAAAATTACCCTATGAAAGCTTTACACTCAATCCAAGTCCTCTTAATTCATGTAAGAGAACATTGAGAGATTCAGGTATTCCAGGAACCGGCATAGGCTCGCCTTTTACAATAGCCTCATATGTCTTTGCCCTTCCAATTACATCATCTGACTTAACAGTCAGAATTTCCTGAAGAATATTTGAAGCACCAAAAGCTTCGATAGCCCATACTTCCATTTCACCAAATCGCTGACCACCAAACTGGGCTTTACCACCCAATGGTTGTTGAGTAATAAGTGAATATGGCCCTATTGACCTGGCGTGCATTTTGTCGTCGACCATATGACCTAATTTAAGCATATAGATCATGCCTACAGTTGCAGGTTGGTCAAAACGTTTTCCGGAGCCACCATCATAAAGAAAGGTTTTTCCAAAAAGTGGTAATTTTGCCTGATTGGTATATTCTGAAATTTGTTCTAAGGTTGCTCCGTCAAAAATAGGAGAAGCGAACTTTAATCCAAGTTCTTTTCCTGCCCAACCAAGCACAGTTTCATATATTTGTCCAAGGTTCATCCTTGATGGAACACCTAATGGGTTCAGAACAATATCAACAGGGCTGCCATCCTCTAAGAAAGGCATATCTTCTGCTCTAACAATTTTAGCAACAATCCCTTTATTTCCGTGACGACCAGCTAATTTATCACCAACTTTAAGTTTACGTTTTTTTGCAACATATACTTTTGCAACCTGAATAATACCAATAGGTAGTTCATCACCTATTGTTACATTGAATTTTTTTCTTCTATAATCACCATCGAATTCTTTATACTTAATAAGATAATTATTTAGAAGATCTTTAATGAGTTTATTCTTAGACTTATCAGTAGTCCATTTATTTGGATTGATATTTCTAAATTCGATTTCAGAAAGAATCTTTTGAGTAAACTTTGTTCCCTTAGGGATAATGTCAATATTTAAATAATCTTTAACTCCCTGAGAAGTTTTTCCATTAACCAGCAC
>JBHOTF010000121.1:0-3673 GCA_042584005.1 Bacteroidota bacterium | reverse complement strand
GAAAAGAGGAGATGGCCAAAGGAACTATAATTCGTTTTGACATCGAAGCTCCAAAAATTGCAAAAAAAATTAAAGCAGGGCAATTTGTTATTCTGCGAATAAATGAGACAGGTGAAAGAATTCCATTAACAGTTGCCGATAAAGATGAATTTGCCGGATTCATTACTGTAATATTTCAGGTTGTAGGCAAAACAACTGCTCTGATGCGTACATTAAACGAAGGTGATCAAATCAGAGATGTTGTAGGACCACTTGGAAAAGCAGCAGAAATAGAAAAAAAAGGAACTGTTATTATGATAGGAGGTGGAACCGGAGTGGCCATTCTCTATCATGTTGCTAAAGCTTTTAAGGAAGCAGGCAATTATGTAATTGGAATAATAGGTGCACAGGAAAAGGACATGCTTATTCTTGAAAACGAGATGACACAAATTTGCGATGATCTGGTTATTACAACAGATGATGGAAGTCATGGAGAAAGGGGCTTTGTCACGAGTCCACTTGAGAAATATCTTCACGAAAGGCACGACATTAGTCTTGCATATGCCATAGGCCCTCTGGTTATGATGAAAAATGTATGTAAGCTTACTAAAAAATTCAAAATACCTACTATGGTCAGCCTTAATCCTATAATGATTGATGGTACAGGAATGTGTGGCGGATGCAGAGTTACTGTTGATAATAAAACAAAATTCTGCTGTGTTGACGGACCAGATTTTGATGGGCACAAGGTTGATTTTGATTTACTCGAAAAGAGAAACTCTATTTACCTTAAAGATGAGAAAGATTCTTTATTATTTTCAATCAGATAATTTTCAGAACTTCCAAAAATATTTAATATTATGTTAGAACAAGATGTAAGATATTTAAAATATAAAACTTATTTGAGCTTTTATTGTCCTCATTGTAAAAACACCTTTAATCATGAGGGTAAAAACGAAAAATCATTATTATTTACTGGTATAACTAACCAAAAAGAAACCGAAATTAAGCTAAGTCCTTTTCTCGATGTTTTTGAAACAAAATCTTCAATAAAAATAAAACAGGATACTGTTTTGGATGATCTGGTATGCCCTAAATGTAAAAGTAGCCTGATTAACCCTAAGGTGAATTGTGGTGATTGTGGAACTATGGTTGGCGAGGTAATTGTTTCTGCTCATGCAAAGCTGATACCATTTTTTATTTGTCTGAAATTTGGTTGTGAATGGCATGGTATTCCAAAGGAGGAAGAGAAAAAAATCAAGCTAAAAATCCCAAGACAGGGTATGCCGGAGCAGGATAGAAAGATCAGAGCTGAAAATTTCCAGGAGGTTCCTTATGGCTACACATCTGAACTTGCCCAATTGGAAGCAGGAAGATGCCTTCAATGTAAAAAACCTAAATGTGTTGATGGTTGTCCTGTAAATGTTGACATTCCAGCTTTCATCACTCTTATTACTGAAGAAAAATACGCTGAAGCTGCAAGAAAGATCAAAGAAACAAATGTTCTTCCGGCAATTTGCGGACGTGTTTGTCCTCAGGAAACTCAGTGTGAAATAAAATGTATTTTGGGAATAAAGGATGAACCAGTTGCTATTGGAAGGCTTGAAAGATTTGTTGCCGACTACGAAAGAAAAATGGAACTTCTTGAAATACCGGAAATAAAAAAGAATACCGGGAAAAAAATTGCTGTTGTTGGTTCAGGACCATCCGGATTAACAGTTGCAGCTGATATGCGTTTACATGGATATGAAGTAACTATTTTTGAAGCACTTCACGAGGCTGGTGGGGTACTTAAATATGGAATTCCTGAGTTTAGATTACCAAAATCCATAGTTAATTTTGAAATTGATTATTTAAAGAAACTTGGCGTCAGAATTGAATTGAACCATATTATTGGCAATGTAATTACAGTAGATGAGCTACTTGAACACTTCGATGGTGTATTTGTAGGTGTTGGTGCCGGATTACCATGGTTTATGGAAATAGAAAACGAGAACCTTGGAAATATTTTCTCTGCAAATGAATATCTCACCAGAATGAACCTTATGAAGGCTTACAAATTCCCCGAATATGACACTCCTATGCCCACGGGCAATAAGGTTGTTGTAATTGGAGGTGGTAATGTTGCTATGGATTGTGCGCGAACTGCTATAAGAACAGGTTCAAATGAAGTAACAATAGTTTACAGACGATCAAGAAATGAATTTCCAGCCCGTATTGAAGAAGTCCATCATGCCGAAGAAGAAGGAATACATTTCAAGTTATTAACCAGTCCGGTAAAATATATTGGGACAGATAGTAACATGGTTAAGGGAATGGAGTGCATACAGATGGAGCTTGGTGAACCTGATGATTCCGGAAGAAGAAGGCCGGTACCAATAAAAGATTCAAACTTTATTATCGAATGCGACCTGATTGTTGTGGCTATAGGTAATGGCCCAAATCCAATAATATTCCAATCAACACCCGACATGAAATTAAATAAGTGGTCTTATATTGATGTTGATCCATCTACAATGGAAACAACAAAGGAATTTGTTTATGCCGGAGGTGATATTGTTACCGGGTCAGCTACTGTTATTGAAGCAATGGGTGCCGGCAGGATTGCAGCTAATGCAATGCATAAAAAACTCTCCGAAAAATAATCGGAGAGTCTATTCATTTTTGTTTTTTATATTTACCATTCCAGACTATTGTCCAGCCGTAGATTGTAATAATCTTCGTTACTAAGTCCGTGCCATGTGCATCCTTTTTTAGCACAAACATAGAATTCAACCAGTTTCTGGCTTGTATTAATCAGTATTTTGGCTATTGTAGATCCACATTCTTTGCATTCCTTCTCTTTTAACATCAGTGAAGTATTACAATGAGGACATTGAAGGTCTTCAATAGTCTGTTGTTCAGGAATAACCAATGTTGATTTTGATGTAAATACATTTAAGTATGGACTTAACATTACGTACCCCTCCTCATTATCAAGCCTGACTACTTTAAGCTTTATCATATGATCCTCTATAAGAGATTTGTTACAATGTGGACAGAAAGATTGTAAAAAGCTTCCTGATTTAATTGTATCAATATCTTTTTCTTTTTCTTCTTGATCAAAATCCAGTTTATTACCTTTATGTTTAGTTAATCTTTCAGGATAAGCCGATCCGGCACTATAACCATGGTCATTATAAAATTTTTTCAGAGCCACTGAAAGATCAACAAAACCAATAAAATGATTTTTACATCCCTTTCTTGAACATAAAGTAATCTTTCCTCCCATATCAAGATTAAACTTTATAAGTGGAGCATCACACATATCACAATCTTCTTTATAATCTATAGATGAATTACACTCAGGACATGAAAAGACTACAATCTCCTTGTCAGGAATATCCATTTCTGTAAAATGGTTATAGCTCTCATATACCGAACTAAGCCATATCTGTCCTTTATTATCTTCAAATTCAATATTTAATCTGATCCCCGGTTTGTTGTCAACCAAATGATCATTGTCCATTAACGATTTCCCGCAAACAGGACATTTAACTTTTAGTGAAATAAAATTGTACATCGTAAAATATTTTCCAAATAATTAATTTAACCTAGTTTAAAAATACATTAATTAATGCTTAAAACAAAACACTCACAAGGGAATTTTAGCAAACCAGAATTTTAAAATACAGTTTGATATATTAGCTTCAAT
>JBHOTF010000120.1:0-3694 GCA_042584005.1 Bacteroidota bacterium | reverse complement strand
CTTTTCCGGGTAGGCGATTTTTATGAAACTTTTTCCGACGATGCCATTAAAGCTTCTAAAATACTTGGTATAACTCTTACAAAAAGAGCTAACGGAGCTGCCTCCTTTGTTGAACTTGCAGGCTTTCCTTATCATGCTCTCGACACTTATCTCCCAAAACTTGTAAGGGCTGGTCAAAGAGTAGCAATTTGCGAACAATTGGAAGACCCGAAATTAACTAAGAAGATCGTTAAAAGAGGTGTTACCGAGCTTGTTACTCCGGGAGTTTCACTTAATGATAATGTTCTTGAGCATAAAGAAAATAATTTTCTTGCTTCAGTATATATTGAAAAAAAGACTGCAGGAATATCTTTGCTGGATATTTCAACCGGAGAATTTCTCGTTGCTGAAGGTAATTTCGAATACATAGATAAACTTCTTCATAGTTTTAATCCAAAAGAAATACTAGTTGAATTATTTGGAAATCGCTTTTATACATTTTGCCTTGAAGACTGGGTTTATACACCAGATTCTGCAAACGACAGGTTATTAAGGCATTTTGAAACCACTTCACTAAAAGGGTTTGGCATAGAGAATCTTAAATCAGGCATTATTTCTTCAGGAGCTATTCTTTATTATCTTGATATAACAAAACATCATAAACTTGATCATATCTCTCACCTATCAAGAATAGAGGAAGAAAAATATGTTTGGCTTGATAAATTCACAATTCGGAATCTTGAAATTTTTACTTCAATTAATGATGGGGGCATTACTTTATATGAAGTAATGGATAAAACTATATCTCCTATGGGTGCCAGATTATTAAGACGCTGGCTTGCTCTTCCATTAAAGGAAATAAAGATAATTGAAGAAAGACAAAATGTTGTTGAATATTATATTAAGAATAAAGAATTTACCATAGATATTATTGAAAATATTAAGAACATTGGTGATCTTGAAAGGCTGATATCTAAGGTATCTGTTGCACGGATTTCCCCACGGGAAGTAGTTCAGCTAAAAAATTCTCTTAAAGCAATAGACCTGGTTAAAAAATTATGCCAATCATCAAAAAATAAAGGATTAATAAAAATTGGGGAACAGCTCAACCCTTGTCCTACAGTAATTGAAAAAATTGAGAATGAAATATTACCTGATCCTCCAAATTTTATTAATAAAGGAAAAGTTATTGCGACAGGAGTGTCTGAAGATCTCGATGAGCTGCGAAAAATTGCATATTCAGGAAAAGATTACCTGATTGAAATGCAGAAAAGTGAAAGTGAAAGAACAGGTATTCCATCCCTGAAGATCAGTTTTAATAATGTTTTTGGTTATTATTTTGAGGTAAGAAATACTCATAAAGATAAAGTCCCGGAAGAATGGATAAGAAAACAGACTCTGGTGAGTGCAGAAAGATATATCAATGAGGAACTAAAAGAATATGAATCCAAAATTCTGGGGGCCGAAGAAAAAATTCTTGATATTGAAACTAAATTATTCAACGATTTGGTTTTAAGTTTAACGGATTATGTGACCATTATTCAGCTAAATGCCAGCCTAATAGCCCGTCTGGATTGTCTTCAATCGTTTGCAAAAATTGCTGAAGAGAACAAATATTATCGCCCATTGGTAAATGAAACAGATAAAATTGAGATTGAAGATGGCAGGCATCCGGTAATTGAACAGCAGCTTCCTATTGATGAAGAATATGTTCCAAATAATGTTATTCTTGATAATGATGATCAACAGGTAATAATTATTACCGGGCCTAATATGTCAGGTAAATCGGCTTTATTACGGCAAACTGCATTAATTGTCCTTATGGCTCAGGTTGGCTCATATGTACCGGCAAAAAGATGTGAGTTCGGCATTGTCGACAAAATATTTACCCGTGTTGGAGCATCAGATAATATTTCACTGGGAGAATCAACCTTCATGGTCGAAATGAATGAAGCAGCCAGCATTCTTAATAATATTTCATCAAGAAGCCTTATTCTGTTTGATGAATTAGGCCGTGGCACAAGCACATACGACGGTATATCTATTGCATGGGCAATTGTAGAATATATTCATGAACATCCGTCAGCTAAGGCCAAAACACTTTTCGCCACTCATTATCATGAGTTAAATGAAATGGAAAAATCATTTAACAGAATAAAAAATTATAATGTTTCTGTTAAGGAGATCAATAATAAAATTATTTTCCTCAGAAAACTTGTAAGAGGTGGTAGTGAGCATAGTTTTGGAATTCATGTAGCCAGAATGGCCGGAATGCCAAAATCCATATTAAAAAGATCAGATGAGATACTTGCCGAACTTGAAGGCCAGGAAAAAAAAGGCAAACTGACCAGACCGGTCAAGGATATTGCCCAAAACAGGGAGGGATATCAATTACAAATATTCCAGCTCGACGACCCGGTGCTAAAACAAATACGCGATGAAATAAAAAATATTGACATTAATAATCTCACCCCTATTGAAGCACTAAATAAGTTAAATGAAATTAAGAAATTAACAGGATCGGAATGATTATTCACTCCCTCTGGTCGTGTTTTTCATTCCCTTCGGTCATGTTATTTGCTCGTTATCACTCGCGTAATTTGGTTTCGCCTAAAGGCTCAACCGTAATTTGCTCCTTGCAGTCGCGTAATTCATTCGCTGCGCTCATGTAATACAATGGTAATTCAATGGTTATTCGATGGTAATTCAATGGTAATTCAGTTGATATTCGTTAGTATTTCAATTGAATAACAACTGAATTACGTGAGCGCAGCGAATGAATCACAGGAACAAAGTGACTGAATTACGCGAGTGTTAACGAGTAAAGTGAGTAAATAATTAATAATTTAACATGATGTCTTTGAGGAATAAAAAATTATTGTAATTTTGCAATCCGCAAGCGAGAATAGCTCAGTTGGTAGAGCACGACCTTGCCAAGGTCGGGGTCGCGGGTCCGAGTCCCGTTTCTCGCTCAAAAATAATAAGCCTGAATAATTATGTAGTTGTTCAGGCTTTAAGATACCACACACGCTCACACCCACACCCACACCCAAACTCACACTCACACTTTAAAGCCCAGGTGGCGGACCCGACGAAGGAGAGCCCGACACCACCGTTGAAAGTGAATATGCCCAGGTGGCGGAATTGGTAGACGCGCTGGACTTAAAATCCAGTGACCATTGCGGTCGTGCCGGTTCGATCCCGGCCCCGGGTACTTTACTCAATCATATACCGGTGTAATACAACACATTACATCGGTATATTTTTATTTATCAAGTTTAACTATTTATCCTAAATACAATCTGTTTAGCTTATTGCGAATAATCGTACCTGAGATGAATAGCTGCCCTCAGAGTATCAATATTTAAACCCAAAGCACGTTGTGCAACCTCCAAAGCAACATCCGGATTAAAAAGGTCACTATTGGTGCAGACCACAATACCAAAACCACTTTGAGGATAAATTATCATTATACTCTGGAAGTCAATGTGCTGTCCCCATTGCCATAATGCGTAGCCTTGTTCACCATAAAAAATACCTTGCCCCATTCCCCATGATAGATTTTCAGCTAATTCTATTTGCGAGGTACTTATATTTTTCGCTGTTTCAACTTTCAAATATTTGGGATTAGCTAACTCTAACATGAATATTGCTAATTCGCCAGGTGTGGTTCTTAGCGTACCTGCAGGACTTGCCTTATAATTTGGCCAGTTTG
>JBHOTF010000119.1:0-3744 GCA_042584005.1 Bacteroidota bacterium | reverse complement strand
GCAAAATAAAGTCTATTATTCAAGAGTAAATCCCAAATGGTTGGATAATTCAGATGAATTCTGGTATTTAAGAAATACTCCGGAAGGAAATGAATTTATAATGATTGATCCTGAAAAGAGAAATAAACAACCGGCTTTTAATCATAAAAAACTGGCTGTTTCATTATCAAAAGCATCGGGAATAGACTATGAACAAAACAATTTGCCTTTGACCAGTATTAATTTCTCCGATGGGAAAAAAGATTTACTATTTAATTACAATGGATATAAATGGACATGTAATTTAAGAACATATAAATGTGAAAAGGGAGAGAAGATGCCTGAAAGAAACAGAGACAGGCGTTATTGGGGTGAAAGCAGAGATGAACTGGATAATGATCCTGTAGTTTCTCCTGATAGTTTATGGGAAGCTTATGTTGAGGATTATAATGTATATATCCGTTCAAAGAAATCAAGAAAGGAATTCAAACTAAGTTATGATGGTTCTCCCGGCGAATATTATTCATCATATATAAAGTGGTCGCCCGATTCAAAAAAGCTTGTGACAAACAGGATTCTTCCCGGATTTAAAAGATTGGTTCATTATGTTGAATCATCCCCCCGCGATCAGCTACAGCCAAAACATAGTACCAGAGAATATACAAAGCCTGGTGATGCTCTTACTCAAAAAAAACCAAAGCTTTTTCTGGTCGACACAAAGAAAAAAATTGATATTGATGAATCATTATATATGAACCAGTTTAGTTTGAATAATATTAAATGGTGGGAAGACAGCAGGGCTTTCTCATTTGAATTTAATCAACGCGGGCATCAGGTATATCGCGTAATTGAAGTTGATGCTGTTACTGGAGAAGTGCGTAATTTAATTGATGAAGAGGCCAAAACTTTTATTGATTATAGTGGCAAAAAATACAGATATGATGTAAGTGATGGAAAAGAAATTATTTGGGCATCTGAACGAGACGGATGGAACCATTTATATCTTTATAGTGGAATTACAGGAAAGCTGAAGAATCAGATCACCAAAGGAAACTGGGTTGTCAGAGGGGTGGTTAATGTAAATGAATTAGAAAGAACAATTACATTCCGGGCAAGTGGCCGTGAAAAAGGCCAGGATCCATACTTTATTCATTATTACAGGATAAATTTTGATGGTAATGGCCTTATAAAACTCAGTGAAGGAAATGGAAATCATAATGGAATTTTTTCTCCCGACAAAAAATATTTTGTCGACACATGGTCGAGAGTTGATGAAGCCCCGGTTTCTGTACTTCGAAGCTCAGTTGACGGGAAGGAAATTATGAAACTTGAAAAAGCTGACATTAGCAAACTTCTTGAGAAAAACTGGAAAACCCCTGAAGTTTTTGTTTCCAAAGCCAGGGATGGAATAACAGATATATGGGGAATAATAATACGGCCTTTGAATTTTGATCCGGAAAAGAAGTATCCTGTGATTGAATATATTTATGCAGGCCCTCATAGTTCTTTTGTGCCAAAATCGTTCAGGGAATACAACTCAATGCAGGCTCTGGCTGAGCTTGGATTTATTTTGGTGCAGATCGATGGAATGGGTACCTCAAACCGTTCCAAAGCTTTTCATGATGTTTGCTGGCAAAATCTGGGTGATGCTGGTTTCCCCGACAGGATATTATGGATAAAAGAAGCTGCTAAAAAATATCCATACATGGATATTTCCAAAGTAGGGATATACGGAACTTCAGCAGGAGGGCAGAGCTCTACAGGTGCAGTTTTATTTCATCCGGAATTTTATAAAGTAGCTGTTTCTTCATGTGGCTGTCATGATAACCGTATGGATAAAATATGGTGGAACGAACAATGGATGGGTTACCCTGTTGGCCCGCATTATGCAGCTTCCTCTAATGTTGATAATGCGCATAAACTTAAGGGTAAATTATTTCTGATAGTAGGGGAGATGGATTCTAATGTTGATCCGGCATCAACGATGCAGGTAGTGGATGCACTGGTTAAAGCCAATAAAGATTTTGATTTACTTGTTGTCCCCGGAATGGGACATTCAGGCGGAGGAAAATTCGGAGAACGTAAAAGAAGAGATTTTTTTGTTAAACACCTTTTGGGTGTTAATCCTCCTGATTGGAATTCAATGGAAGAATGATGTTATACAATATTTTATTTTGTTATTATTAAGCATATATTCACAAAATTAAAAATGAGATCGAGTATTTTATTACTCAATCCCATATATTAACCTTTAAGCTAATTATTATGAAGCGATTATCATTAATCTTTGTATTATTTCTGTTTGTTTTAAGTAATGGCAGGGCCGATTTTTATCCAAAAGATCCTAATATTGATATTTTGAGTTATACCTTTAAAGTAAAGCTCAGCGATGATACCGATAATATTGAGATTCTCGCTCTTGTAAAAGTAAGGTTTATGAATGAAGGAGTTAATGAGTTTTTCCTCGACCTTACAGATAAAGGATCAAGGGATGATGGAAAAGGAATGGTCATTTCTGAGATTCTTCAAAATGATAAGAAAATCCAATTTAGCCATAGCAATAGCAGGCTTGGAATAAAATTAGGTTCACCAACAAAACTCAAGGAAACAAGAGTATATGCAATTAAATATTATGGAATACCTCATGATGGTTTAATTATTGGACCAAATAAACATGGTGACCGTACATTTTTTGGAGATGCATGGCCAAACCGCGCAAGACATTGGCTTGTTAGTGTTGATCATCCTTCCGATAAAGCTTATTGTGATTTTATTGTTGATGCACCTTCACATTACCAGGTAGTTGCTAATGGGATACTGGCCGAAAAAACTGACCTTCCACATAGCAGGAGACTCACTCACTGGAAAACTGATGTTCCTATTCCAACTAAAGTAATGGTTATAGGAGTTGCCCAATTTGCCATCCAATATGTTGGCGATGTTAACGGTAAGTCTATAGAAAGCTGGGTGTATACAAAAGACAGAGATGCAGGTTTCAGCGACTTTGCCACAGGAGTGAAAGTAACGAATTTTTTTAATGACCATATAGGACCATTTGCCTATGCCAAACTCGCGAATGTGCAGTCGAAAACCAGGTTCGGCGGAATGGAAAATGCAAGTTGTATATTTTATTCTGAAAGAGCAATAAGGGGAAGAGGACTTGAAGGATTACTGGCCCATGAGATTGCCCATCAATGGTTTGGAGATGCAATTTCTGAGAAGGACTGGCACCATATATGGATATCAGAAGGTTTTGCTACCTACCTTACACTGGTTTATATGGAATATATGTATGGACCGAGGAAAATGACCGAAGGAATGGAAAGATCAAGAAGAAATGTTGTTAATTATTATAAAAGAAGGCCTGAGTCTCCGCTAATTGATACTACTATTACTGATCCAATGCGATTATTAAGTACAAACTCATATCAGAAAGGCTCCTGGGTATTGCATATGTTACGTAATTATTTAGGTGATGATATTTTCTGGACAGGTATCAGAAAGTATTATAAAAAATTCATGAACAAAAATGTTGTTTCTGAAGATTTTCAGAAAGTTATGGAAAAGGTATCAGGCAAGGATCTTTCAGTGTATTTTTATCAATGGTTATATCAGCCGGGACAACCTGAATATAAAGGTAACTGGAGCTATGATAAAGATAAAAAGCAACTCATACTAAAAATCGATCAGGTGCAGGAAAGTAAACTATTATTTAAAATGCCTGTAGAATTCGGAATCTATACCAAGGGAAAAACATTGCCAAAA
>JBHOTF010000118.1:0-3757 GCA_042584005.1 Bacteroidota bacterium | reverse complement strand
GACCTGAGGCTGATATGGTATTATTGTCGGGAAAAGTTGCCACTGTCGATGAAAATTTTTCTATTCAGGAAGCGGTTGTTATTAAAGGAAATAAATTCATTTATGTAGGAAGTGATATTAAAGCTAAAAAATATATTGGTGAAAATACCAGAGTAATAAATCTTGATGGCAAGCTTGTATTGCCAGGACTTATAGATGCCCATGCACACATGAATAGTCTTGGTAATAAACTTGCTAATCTTGATATTAGCGGATCTGAAAGTTTTAAAGATATAGTTGATAAGGTTGCTGAAAAGGTAAAAACTCTTAAGCCCGGCGAGTGGATTCTGGGAGGCAGATGGGATCAGACATTGTGGGAGGATAAAAGTTTTCCAATACATGATGAACTAAGTAAAGTATCGCCAGATAATCCGGTATATCTTACCAGGGTAGATGGAAATTCAGCCTTTGTAAACAAAAAGGCATTGGAAATTGGAGGTATAACAAATGATACACCTGATCCGGATGGGGGAGTGATTCATAGAAAAGCCAATGGAGAAGCAACAGGCGTTCTTATAAATAAAGCAATGAATATTGTTAAGAAACATTTTCCTGAGGAGAATTATGAAACTATGAAGAAAAAGTTTTTTATGGCTGTAGGAAAATGTAATAGTGAAGGATTAACAGGTATACATGAAGCAGGTGCTTCTACAAAAGAAATAGCTTTATATAAGGAACTTATTGATAATGGTGATTTAGATATCAGGATATATGCAATGTTTGGCGAACAGGAAGTGCCTGTATTGGATGTTGATCTTGTTCCATATTTTAAAAAGAACAGGATTGAAGAATATGGCGATCATTTTCTTTCAGTAAAAAGTATAAAACTATTTTTCGATGGAGCTCTGGGATCCCGGGGAGCAGCATTTTTTGATGATTATACTGATGATCCCGGTAATAAAGGTTTATTAAGAATAAGCCCTGAATATATTACAAAAGTTTCGAAGGCGGCACTTGAAGCAAATATGGGAGTAAATACCCATTGTATTGGTGTAAGGGGGAACCGTTTATGTCTTGATGCATATGAAATTGCGTTAAAAGATTATCCGGGTAAAGATCACAGGTTTCGTATTGAACATTCGCAGATAGTGCGACAGGAAGATATTGAAAAATTTACTGCATTGGGTGTAATTCCTGCTATGCAGCCAACACATTGCACATCCGACATGAGGTTTATTGAAGACAGGATTGGCAAAGAAAGGGCAAAATTATCATATGCATGGAGGTCGTTTATTGATGCCGGACATAAAATACCATGCGGATCGGATTTTCCTGTAGAAAATGTTAATCCATTGCTGGGCATTTATGCGGCTGTTACTCGTCAGGATCTAAATGGCTATCCATCAGGTGGCTGGAATTCTGATCAGCGTATGACAATGGAAGAAGCAATAAAAGGTTTTACTATTTGGGCAGCTTACGGGGCGTGGCAGGAGAATGTACTGGGTTCTGTAGAGCCTGGTAAACTTGCTGACCTTACAATATTAGATAAAGATATCCTCAGTATAGATCCTAAGGATATCCTCAATACAAATGTTGTTTATACTATAGTAGCAGGGAAAATTGTCTATTCCCTGAAATAATCTTATTTTATAAATATGTTGTTATCGATATTCTGCCACTAGTTATACTACTGGATCCTCCTCCATTATTATTTTGAACTTTAATTTTATCACCACTCGCAACAGTCATGAAAAAGTTAGATAGTGTTTGGGAACCCGGATCATTGTTGGTGACACATGCAAGTTCTGTTTCCAAAGAACCTGTAACAGCTCCATATCCACCACCCGTATCTACTAGTATTTGGATCGAGCTTAGCACATCAGTATTTGATGTAGCAGTCACATTCAAACGAACGGTTATTGATACATCCATAGCAGCACCAAATGTTACTTCTCCAGTTGTTGCATTGAATGAAATATTTGTATTTGTTAGATCTGGCGAATCCCAAGCTGTCACATCAATGAAAGTTGCTGAAGTAGTTAAGGCTGAAGTTTTTTTAACCTGGAAACCGCTTGCGGCAGCCGGTGTTACCCATGTTGCGTTACCAGATGCATCAGATGTAAGTACTTTGTCGGCACCAGGTGTTCCGCTCAATATTTGTAATGCTCCTGTTACTGCAATGGCATCTCCGGCAGCATCACCAAGAGTTACAGCTCCGTCAAGAGTTGTAGCACCAGATACGTCTAATGCAGTAATTGTACCAACCGTAGTTATGTTTGCAGAACCTGCCCATGTAGATACAGCAGTGTTCTCAACATTATTAAGACTAAGACTTGTTTTTACAGCAGCGAAGTCAGCAGCACCAAGTATTGTCTGCACATTAGCAGAAGGAGTAATTCCTGCGTATGTAGTCAGATCAGCATCATATGCCTGAACATCACTACCAATAGCTACACCAAGATTTGTTCTAGCAGTAGCATAGTCAGCGGAACCAAGTAATGATTGAACATTAGCTGAAGGAGTAATTCCTGCGTAAGTAGTCAGATCAGCATCATATGCCTGTACATCAACTCCAACTTCCACACCAAGATTTTGTGTGGCAGTAGTAGCATTTGCTACATCTGATAGATTATTTGTTGACAATAGGTCTCCTCCGGCATCGGCAGGTAATGCTTCCCATATTGCGCCACCAGATATATCAGAAGTTAATACATATCCATCAGCCGTAGGACTATTAGTTATTGTTAATGATCCATCAATAGAAGTAGCACCTGTTACTGTTATTGCATCTGTGCCTTCATCACCAAGAGTTACTGCACCGTCAAGTGTTGTGGCTCCAGACACATCTAACGCAGTAATTGTACCAACCGTAGTTATGTTTGAAGAACCTGCCCATGTTGATACAGCAGTGTTCTCAACATTATTAAGACTAAGACTTGTTTTTACAGCAGCGAAGTCAGCACCACCAAGTAATGTTTGCACATTAGCAGAAGGTGTAATACCTGCGTAAGTAGTCAGATCAGCGTCATAAGCCTGTACATTAGTTCCAATTACTAATCCAAGATTTGTTCTTGCAGTCGCATAATCAGCAGAACCGAGTAATGATTGAATATTAGCAGAAGGAGTAATACCTGCGTAAGTAGTCAGATCAGCGTCATATGCCTGTACATTAGTTCCAATTGCAAGACCAAGATTTGTTCTTGCAGTAGCATAGTCAGCAGAACCGAGTAATGATTGAATATTAGCAGAAGGAGTAATACCTGCATAAGTAGTAAGATCAGCATCATATGCCTGAACATCAGTTCCAATTGCAAGACCAAGATTTGTTCTTGCAGTACCAGCATTTGCAAGATCTGAAAGGTTATTTGTTGACAATAGGTCTCCTCCGCCAGGAGCAGCTCCCCATGATGTATTACCATCAGCATCAGAAGTTAACACTTTGCCATCGCCCGGAGTACCACTTGTTATTTTTAATGTTCCATCAATAGTAGTATTACCAGTTAATGTAACAGCATCTTCAGCAGCATCACCAAGAGTTACAGCACCGTCAAGTGTTGTAGCACCAGATACATCTAATGCAGTAATTGTTCCAAGAGTAGTTATGTTAGAAGAACCTGTCCATGTTGATACGGCAGTATTCTCAACATTATTAAGACTAAGACTTGTTTTAAAAGCAGCGAAGTCAGCAGCCCCAAGTAATGTCTGAACATTAGCAGTAGGAGTAATACCTGCGTAAGTAGTCAGATCAGCATCATATGCCTGAACATTAGTTCCAATT
>JBHOTF010000117.1:0-3812 GCA_042584005.1 Bacteroidota bacterium | reverse complement strand
TGCTATTGACGCAATAAACAGCCCTGTAGTAGAGGTGCATATCTCAAATATTATGTCAAGAGAAGATTTCAGGCATGTTTCAATGATAGGGCCGGTCTGCTCTGGCAGTATTATGGGATTTGGCCTCGATTCATACCGGCTGGCTATCGAAAGCCTTAGAATTAAAAAGTTATGACAAAACATACCAAAATAGTAGCAACTTTATCAGATGAAAAATGTGATATTGATTTTATAAAAGATCTGTATCAGGCGGGGATGAATGTTGTAAGAATAAACACGGCTCATCAGTCGCCTGAGGGTAGCATAAAGCTTATTAATAATGTAAGGCAAGTATCGGAGAAAATTCCTTTTCTGGTAGATACAAAGGGCCCGGAGATACGTACAACCAGAGTTGACGAGGATATTATTGTAAGCAAAGGAGATATTATACAGGTTTCAGGTGATCAGGAAAAAAAATCAAGTTCAGATTGCCTTTATGTCAATTATGATAATTTTGAGAACGAGGCCGGGCCGGGATTACAAATTCTGATTGATGATGGTGATGTTGCACTTACCATATTGGAGAAGAAAGAGGGGAAATTATTATGTGAGGTTAATAACAGCGGAGTAATAAAAGGAAGAAAAAGTGTTAATGTTCCGGGGATAAGCTTTAGATTGACATCTGTTACTGAGAGAGACAGAATGTTTATTGACCTGGCGATAAAGGAGAACCTGGATTTTATTGCACATTCTTTTGTGAGGAATAAAGATGACGTAATTGCTGTACAAAAATTGCTGGATGAAAAGAATTCAAAAATTAAAATAATTGCGAAAATTGAAAATCAGGATGGAGTAGATAATATAAATGAAATTCTTGATCATGTATACGGGATAATGATAGCGAGGGGAGATCTTGGAATTGAAATTCCTGCCGAACGTATTCCTGTTATTCAGAGGCAATTAATAAAGAAATGCACAGAAAGAAAAAAACCTGTTATTGTTGCAACACAAATGTTGCATACTATGATAAAAAATCCCAGGCCAACCAGGGCAGAGGTAAGTGATATAGCAAATGCTATTTATAGTCGTACAGATGCTATTATGCTTAGCGGAGAAACTGCATATGGAGATTATGCTGTTGAGGCTGTTAATACTATGAGAAAGATTGCTCTGGAGGTTGAAAAAAACAGAAATCCGAAAAAAGATTTTAGTGTAGTATCAATTGATAACAAAATAGCTGCATTCTTATCTAATGCAGCAGTGAAGGCAGCATCACAGCTTTCTGCTAAAGCTGTGATCTGTGATACTTTGACCGGTAGGACAGCAAGATATCTTTCAGCTTTCAGAGGAAAAAATCCTGTTTATGCAATGTGTTATAAAAAAAGTGTTGTTAGAGAGCTAGCTCTTTCATATGGGGTTTTTCCAGATTATATGGATCATAAAGCCAGTACTGATGAGTTTAAGCATAATGCAGTATTTACACTTATTGAACAAAAAAAGATTGAACCTGATGACAGAATTTTGATAATTGGAGGAAGCTTTGGGCCTCGCAGAGGTGCTTCATTTATTGATATTGGTACATCTAAAGATATGATGAAACTTTAAGTTTTCATGT
The DNA here is from genome assembly GCA_042584005.1 of Bacteroidota bacterium. Lineage (GTDB taxonomy): Bacteria > Bacteroidota > Bacteroidia > Bacteroidales > JBHOTF01 > JBHOTF01. Next base: position 2,218 of record JBHOTF010000117.1, on the reverse strand, counting down.
TTTGAATCTTTTTTGATATTTTTTTCACTTCGGTAATTATTAGTTCTTCATCAATAGTTAAAAGCTTACGGTTCTCCATTAATATTTTTCCGTTAACAATTACTGTATCCACATTACAACTTTCCATACTATATGCAAGTTGTGAGTATATATTATATAATGGTACCAGGTTGGTTTGATTAAGGTCGATAATTATCATATCAGCTTTTTTCCCTTTTTCAATAGAACCTGTATAACTATCCATTCCAAGAACTTTTGCTGAATTTATGCTTGCCAAACGAACTGCAGTTTTAGCATCTATCTGTGTTGGGTCTTTTGAGAAAATCTTGTGGAGCTTGGCAACCATTGCAATTTCCTTAAACATATTTAGGTTGTTATTGCTGGCAGCGCCATCGGTTCCAAGTCCAATACAAATATCATTATCAAGTAATTTAATAACAGGAGCCATACCACTTGCAAGTTTCATATTCGATTGGGGATTATGGCTGACCTTAGCTTTATTATTGCTTAATAACTTAATATCCTCATCAGTTAGGATATTACAATGAGAGGCAATAAGTCTGGAATTTAACAACCCCAGGCTGTTTAGGTAGGAAACCGGTGTATGCCCTGTCTCTTTCAAGCAAGTATCAAATTCATATTGTGTTTCTGCCAGATGTATCTGCACAAGGCAATTATTTTCTTCTGAAATATTTCTTATTTTTTTCAGCTTGTCTGTTGAGCAGGTATATATTGCATGAGGAGCAACTGATACTGAAACAAGTTCTTCATTCTTGTATTTATTAATCAGTTCAATAGTATATTCCAGACCCTCCTCAGGTGTTTTCTTATTTGGAGTAGGATTGTCAAGAATGGCTTCACCTAAAAGAACCCTGAAGCCTGCTTCGATAGAAGCTTTAGCAACCTCATCTTCAAAAAAATACATATCAGTAAAACATATTGTCCCTGATCGTATCATTTCCATTATAGATAATAGAGCACCTAAATATACATTCTCAGAATTGATGAATTTTGCTTCTGCAGGCCATATGAATTTTTCCAGCCATTCCTCAAGTCTAAGATCATCAGCATAACCTCTGAATATCGACATTGCAGAATGAGTATGCGTATTAATTAACCCTGGCATAACAAGTTTATTTCCACCATTTAATATTTTATCGGCAGTATATGTCCCTGATATTTCAGAATAACCGGCTATATCCAGAATTGTTTTATTCTTTATTAAAATGCAAGCATCCTCTATTATTGTATCAGCATTGTCAATACATAATACTGTTGCATGTTCAATTGCTATATCAACTTTCTTCAATTCCATTCAAATTGTATCTTTTATGTCCTAAATGCCTTTATTAAAAGGGGAGTCTTTCTATCATCAAAATCAGTGAAATGCCTAAACCAATTCCTGAGATTACTAAATTCCATTCTCTTCTTTTAACCTTAAGAACCTCTGTTAGAAAATATGAAACTGCTAATATAGCAAGAACAATAATTAACTGTCCTGATTCTATTCCCAAATTAAAAGAAAATAAGGGGCCTATAATATTGTCTTCCAAACCCAACAGACTTCTCAGATAATTTGAAAATCCAAGACCATGAATCAATCCAAAGAATAAAGCTGCAGAATATTTAAAATAATGTAATTGTTTTGATACATTGTCCTGTTTCTGAATAATATTTCCAAATGCCGTTATGAATATAGTAACCGGAATTAGAAACTCAATAATATCGGTCGGAATATTTAGAATTTTTAATGTTGCCAGTGCAAGTGTAACTGAATGCCCAATGGTAAAGGCAGTTACCAGAATAATAACTTTTCTCCATTGATTAATTTTGTATACTCCACACAGCGTGATAATAAACAATATATGATCATATCCTATTAGATCAGCAATATGATCGAATCCTAATCTTAAATATAATTCAAATAGTGACATCTGTTTTATTTATTATCCGAAAATAATTAAAATGCAGATATTTTTTTCTATTAAAAAATAGTATTTTTAAATAATTCAGTTTTATAGTTATGAAAGTTTTAACATGTTTTTTTCTGTTGGCAGTGAGTAGACTGCTAGTCAGTGATATGCACCCTTTGCATGTTTCGCTTACTAATATAGAATACCAAAAAGAGGATAAAACATTTAAAATTGCGTTTAAGATTTTTACAGATGATTTTGAGGAGATTCTTAATAGAAAATATTCTGTTGTGATGAATTTAGGC
>JBHOTF010000116.1:0-3836 GCA_042584005.1 Bacteroidota bacterium | reverse complement strand
AAGGGATATACAGGAGATTATCAATTTAAATAAATATTTAAATGAGGTTTATTATATTATCTATTTTTCTTTTAACAGTCAGCTTTATAACCAAAGGTCAGATTATTGTTATGCACGATATTGTTGATCCTGTTAACAACAACGAATCATTTGGCCCAAACCTCAGGCACTTTAATCATTTATATCTTGATTTTGGAATAATCATTGGAAAAGCTGAAGGTCAAACCGAAATTATCAACAGTTCTTCTAATAGCCTTAGGTTTGGAAATAGATATAAGTTAAAAATTTCAAGTATATATTCTATTGGATTAGATGTTTCGATTTCCAGAAAATCATTTCGCATTAAACAGAACAATAACAAAATTTTCCCGGAGCCCACTTTACACAAATCAGAAAAAGTTCTAATTTATGATTTGGGTTTTGGGTTTTTTAATCGAATTAATTTTAGGTCAAGAGGTAATTATATTGGCGAATATTTTGATTTTGGTATATATGCTCATCCAATCCTTCAGTCCAGCCATATAACCAAAGATGATTATAACCCTCAAATCACAGGATTTAAAAAAAATATAGTTAACGAAAAAGGATTAGAATATATCAACGACTACTATTATAGTGTAATATTGAGATTTGGAATAAATCGATATATCATTTCAGCCGAATATAGATTATCTGATATAATAAGTTCGGAATATCAAACTCATTTACCTGTTTTTTCTATTGGGATACAGATTGGAATACACAAATAAGAAGACTATTCTTTATGTATTATTTTTGCAAATTCTTTAATTAGGTTTTTATCTTTTTCAATTGCATTCCCAACAACAATAATATCAGCACCTGATTCACAAACTTCAATTATTTTTTCTTTTGTCCTAATACCTCCTCCTATTACAAGAGGTACACTGATATTATTTTTCACAGCTCTTATCATTTTTCCGGAAATAGTTTTTGGAGCACCACTTCCGGCATCCATATATATTAATTTATTACCCAGCATTTCACCAGCCATTGCTGTTGCAACGGCAATATCAATTTTCTCATAAGGAATTGATCGGGTATTACTCATATACTCTACCGATGTAAGTTTTCCACTATGAATTAATATATATCCGGTTGAAATGATCTCAATTCCCGATTTTTTAAGAACTGGTGCTGCAACTACCTGGTTTCCTATTAAAAATTCAGGATTTCTTCCAGATATCAAAGAAAGTAATAATATCGCATGCGCCTTTTCAGATATTTGAAGTAAACTTCCTGGGAATAATAAAACGGGGATATCCGTTTTATTTCTAATACTCTCTATTTGACTGTCTATCCCATTTGAAACAAGGCTTCCACCAACAAAAATCAAATCTACTCCGGCAGGATTAATTAAATCTATTGTTTTTTCCAGAGTAGGAGAATCATACTTATCAGGATCTATCAATACAGAAAACAGTTTTCCAGATTTTAACTTATTTTTGATAAGATCATATACCATTATTAAAGCTTATTGTTTGTTGAAATATACGAAAAAGGATCATAAAAAATTATTAATTATTGTTTTTACTTAATTCAATTCCATTTTAAAGATTCAATCATATAAATAATATCTTCTTTAATATGATTGATAACAGGTGATAAGGAATCAATATTTGGTCTTACATTAAAATATAATGCGCCCCTTAAAAAATTCTCTACGCTATCAGTAACAAAAAATTGTACCGAACTAGCCACATTGCCCTTAATATCATAAAGTATTCCATAAACACTATTTTCCCGATTCTCATATCTTGTTTCATATATTGCATCAGCTATGGTGCTGTGTTTATATGCTAACAAATGGGTTTCATCTAAATACTTAGCCAAATTATCTGTTAACTTTTTATAACTAACATGAATTTTTCCATTCAAATTAGGATAAATAATATCTAGCCAGCATGAATCAGGATTGGTAACATTAATAATTGAGAATGCAGAATGCTCAAAATCATAAGGAAAGGCCTGGTTGTAAGATTGATATTCATGCTCAGGAAGATCAATTCGGAAATACCCCCTTGGTTTTGGAACATAATCTCTATTGCACCCTGCCAATATCACTACAATAAAACAAAGAGTAATTAGAATATTCTGGATTTTAAACATTATCTTAATTCTTAGCTTTAATAGAATTATTAACTATTTATTTACCTTAATTTATTTCCAGTTTAATTTTTTTTATTCGTCTGCTATCAACCGAAATAATCGTAAATTCAAAATTTTTATATATAATTTTTTCTTTTATATCAGGTATCTCACCTTTAATTTCTAGAATTAATCCTGCCAAAGTTTCTGATTCACCTAATATATCATTAAAAATTTCTTCTTTATAGTCGATTATCTTATAAAGGTCATTTATCAATATCTTCCCATCAAATATATAGGTATTGTCATTTAGTTTTGAATAAGTAATTTGATCTCTATCAGTTTCTTCCTGAATTTCTCCAACAATTTCTTCAAGCACATCTTCGAGAGTGACAATTCCTGAGGTTCCTCCATATTCATCAATAACAATAGCCATATGAATTTTTTTTGTCTGAAACTCTGCGAGTAAATCGTTTATCTTTTTCGTTTCAGGTACAAAATACGGAGGACGAATTAATGATTGCCACCTGAAATTATTTTTTTGAAAATGAGGAAGCATATCTTTTAAATATAATATTCCATGAATATGGTCAAAGCTTCTGGAAAATACCGGCATTCTTGAATATCCTGAATCGACAATATATTTGAGTAATTCTTTAAACTCGGTTTTTATATTAACTGCAATTACGTCTACCCTGGCTTTCATTATTTCTTTAACATCAATATTGCCAAATCTTACAATTCCATGTAATATTTTATCATCTTCTGAAAGTTCAGGGGAAGCCAAATCAAGAGCCTCTGAAAGTTCATCCATAGATAAGTTATTCTTTTTTTGAAAAAACTTATTATTATAAAGTAGTGTTATATTAGCTAATAATGAACTTATTGGATTGAATATTTTATTGAGAATAAATACCAGATATACCATGTATAAGACAAACCTTAATGAGAACCTTGCAGCATATACTTTAGGAATTACCTCGCCAAATAACAAGATCAGAAAGGTTATAATAATCACCTGAAAAATAAACCTTACAGCAGGTGTCTCATTAAATAATTCAACCTCACTATATATCAATGTTGAAATAATAACAATACCAATATTGATAAAATTATTTGCAATCAGAATAGTGGCTAAAAGCTTCTCGGGTTTACTCAACAATTTTATAATGAGGTTATCCCTTGCACTATTTCTCTCATTAATAGTTCGAATATTAGTAGGAGTTAATGAAAAAAAAGCTACTTCAGAACCTGAAACAAGCCCTGAGGCAACCAAAAGAAATAATATTATTAATATCCAAACTATCATAAATCATGCAAAAAAAGAATATAACTTCAGATCAATATTTTGCATTAATTAATAACCAGACCCAATACATTAAAATGGAAGATCATCTGTTTCTTCCGAATCCTTATCTATTTCAGGAGAAGAATCGATATCATCAGCAGGAGGAGGAGTTCCCGTATCACTTTTTTTATCAAGCATCTGCATAGTATTTCCTACTATCTCGGTAGTATATCTTTTATTCCCTTCTTTATCATCCCAAGTTCTATGGGTGATCTTACCTTCAACATACAATTTTGAGCCTTTTGTAACATATTTCTCAACAACTTCAGCAAGCCGCCTCCAGAACACTACATTATGCCATTCAGTAGTTGTCACCTTTTCACCATTTTTATTTGTAAAAGTTTCACTAGTGGCCAACGAGAATCTTGCAACAGGCCCACCA
>JBHOTF010000115.1:0-3963 GCA_042584005.1 Bacteroidota bacterium | reverse complement strand
AATCTGAAGATTCTGGGAATTTTTATTATCGGATCACTTTTATATGCCGGCTGGATAAATATTTTTATGAAAAAACGTCGTGAGCTGGATCATAAGAGTTTTTCTCAAATGTCGGAAAATCAGAGTAATATAATTCAGCTCATTACAGGGATGCAGGAAATAAAACTAACAAATTCTGAAAAACAAAAACGATGGGAATGGGAAAGAATACAGGCAAAACTTTTCAAAATTAAAGTTAAATCTCTTTCATTGAGTCAATACCAACAAGTAGGATCTGTTTTTATTAATGAAACAAAAAATATTCTTATTTCTATTATTGCTGCATTAGCTGTTGTTAAAGGTGATATGACACTTGGTGTAATGTTTGCCGTTCAATACATTATAGGGCAGATGAATTCACCTATCGACCAGATGATCAGTTTTGCCAATTCAACTCAGGATGCAAGAATAAGCCTTGAAAGATTAAGTGAAATACATGAAAAGAAGGATGAGGAATCGCCTGATGAAAATAAACTTAGCTTATTACCTGAGAAAAAAGAATATAATATACGTGATATGTTTTTTCAGTATGAAGGCCCTCATTCTGAAATGGTTCTTAAGAATATTAACCTTCATGTGCCTGAGAAAAAGGTCACTGCAATTGTAGGCCCAAGTGGCAGCGGAAAAACAACATTGGTAAAACTGATGCTTGGATTTTATAAACCCGTAAAAGGTGAGATTTGTATTAGTGAATCACAACTAAACAACTTTTCTAACAGTTTTATCCGTGATAAATGCGGGGCAGTTATGCAGGACGGTTTTATTTTCTCCAATAGCATTGCTGATAATATTGCAGTAGGAGAGGATGTTATTGATATGGACAGGCTGTTGGAAGCTGTAAAAGTGGCAAATATCCAGAGCTTTGTTGAGTCTCTTCCTCTAAGTTATAATACAAATATAGGTGCAAACGGACATGGACTAAGTGAGGGACAAAAACAAAGAATACTTATTGCAAGAGCAGTATACAGGAATCCTGATTTTTTGTTTTTTGATGAGGCGACTAATGCTCTGGATGCAAATAATGAAAAGATTATTATGAATAATCTTAATAAATTTTTCAAAGGAAAAACCGTAATAGTTGTCGCACACAGGCTTAGTACTGTTATGAATGCAGATCAGATAGTTGTTATTGAAAAAGGAGAGATTACAGAGAAAGGAACACATGAAGAACTATCAAAAAAGAAAGGTGCTTATTATAATCTTGTAAAAAATCAACTTGAACTGGGAAGCTGATTAATATGATGAAGAAAAAAAATAATGTTCTGCCCGATTTGAATGTCAGAAGTGAAGAGGTTCAGGAAATAGTTGGATTTATTCCTCACTGGATAATCAGATTGGGAATAAGCATAATAACTATAATATTTTTTGTTTTTATTATTGGCAGTTGGTTCTTTAAATATCCCGATATTTTAAGGGCACCTATTGAATTAACAACTACTTTTCCTCCATCACCTGTAGTGACTAAAACAAATGGAACAATTCAGGAAATATTTGTTAATGATGGTGATAAGGTTAGTAAGAATGATTCATTAATAGTAATTGAAAATGGATCAGAGTTTTCTGATGTAATGGAAGTAAAATCCATACTTTCTATCTATGCTGATTTTATAAAATCATTTAATGAATTGTATTTTGACAGTATTAATTTCCGTCAGGATGTTAACATTGGTGAATTACAAGCAGGATACTCTGCATTGTTAAAATCTTATGAAAATTATGTGCACTATATAAGGACAGATATTTATTCGGCAAGCAAAAGAATGAAAGAAAAGGAATTGGGTAACTATAGGGTTCTTTATGAACGAGAGTACCAATTAAGAGATTTAGCAGAAGATGATCTGACCCTCGCTCAAAAGAGCCTGGAAAGATTTCAATTATTAAATAAATCGGGTGCAAAAACAGAAGTTGAACTGGAAGAGGAAAATGCAAGATATTTACAAATACATCAAGCTTTTATCAGGACTAAAACTACATTATCGGAAACCAATATTATTATTGATGGTCTTAAGAGGGATCTGTTATTTTTGGATAATGAGAATTCTAACAAAATTAAAGACCTTAAACATAATATTGAAGAAACATTTAATCATTTTAAAAGTGAATTAACAGCCTGGGAGTTAAAATATGTTTTAAAGGCTGCGACAAGTGGTATAATTAGTTTTAACAGCAAATATTCAACAGGCCTGAACCTGAATGATAATGTTACAGTTATGTATATTGTTCCTGAAATTACAGGCAGAATGCTGGGGAAAGTACAATTGCCAGCCAGAGGAGCAGGAAAAGTGGAAATAGGGCTGGATGTAAATATTAAATTCGATAATTTCCCCTATATGGAATATGGAATTGTCAGGGCTGTTATTAATTCAAAATCGCTGGTACCTGATAAAAATGTTTATAACCTGGAGCTGATTTTCCCGGATAGTCTTCGTACAAATTATAAAAAAGATCTGAAATTTAGTCAGTCAATGCATGGACAAGCAGAAATTATTACTGAAGATATATCATTACTTATAAGAATACTTAATCCACTAAAATCATTGTTTAAAAAACATATAGATAAGAACTAGAATTATAAATTAGAATTAATATTTATGAGAAGGAGAATTAAAACCATCATCCTGATACCATGCGTTTTAAGTATGTTAGTTTTTCTTATGCTTTCGTGTAATTCAGGAAATAAAGAGAAAACAAAAATGGAAATGAATGAATATCAAAAAGGAACTTTCGGTTATGCATTGAAAATTCTTAAAAATGCCGATAATAATCTTGTTGTATTAAAAGATAAATCGGGTGAATCACAAATAATTGTTTCTGCACATTTTCAGGGGAAAGTATTTACCAGCTCTGCAGAAGGATTAACAGGTAATAGTTTTGGATGGGTTAATTTCGAACTTATAAAATCAGGAGATAGGTTAGAACATATGAATGGGTACGGTAGTGAAGACCGCCTTTGGATAGGCCCGGAAGGAGGTCAGTTCTCAGTGTTTTTCAAACCAGGCGGTGCAATGGATTTTTCTAACTGGTTTACTCCTGCACCTTTTGATTATGAACCATGGGAGTTGATTTCAAAAACAGATACAAAGGTTGAGATTAAAAAAGATATGATTTTGAAAAATTACTCGGGAACAGAATTTAATATACGGGTAAATAGAAATGTGAGTTTGTTAAGCAAGTTTGGAATTCAGAATCTTCTGAATATAGAAATCCCTGTTAATGTTAAACAGGTAGGTTTTGAGTCGGAAAATATAATTACGAATACAGGCGATAATTCATGGACTAAAAAAAGTGGCACCATATCAATTTGGATGCTAAGTATGTTTAATACATCGCCTGGGGCCACAGTGGTAATTCCCTACCATGAGGGAGATGAAAAAGAATTAGGCAAAATAGCTACTACCAATTATTTCGGTGAAATTTCTGATGAGCGTTTATTAATTAAAGACGGAGCAATATATTTTAAAGTTGATGGCAAAAAACGCCGTAAGCTCGGTCTTGCTCCGGGACGAGTAAAACCTGTTTCAGGTAGTTATGATGAAACAAATGGAGTACTTACCATAGTTCAATATTCTGTTCCTGAAGATAATAATGAATATGTAAATCAATTATGGCCCTGGCAGGATAAACCTTTTATTGGCGATGTTATGAACTCTTATAATGACGGCCCTCTTGAAGATGGAACTCAAATGGGCCCATTTTATGAAATTGAAAGTTCATCTCCGGCAGCATTTCTGGCCCCTGAAGAAAATTTAGTTCATTATCACAGAGTAATACATTTTGTGGGAGGAAAAAAAGAATTAAATAAAATTTCTGTAAAAGTTCTTGGTGTGACAATAGAACAAATAATAAAAGCCTTTTAGTATTTATCCATAAGAAAAATAATAAACATGGAAGGAGGAAATAATTTACCGGCAATTGACCTGATAA
>JBHOTF010000114.1:0-4025 GCA_042584005.1 Bacteroidota bacterium | reverse complement strand
TTCTTCTGGCTTCCCCTTTTGAAGAAAACACACTTGTGTTAACGGCCAAAAAATCAATTATATTTATGTTATTATTTAAAGCAGAGCTTTCAATTGTGAAATGTGGAACACCTTCGAAAACAGCTAAAAAAGTTTTTTCATCAATTTTCTGTAATAATTCCTTTGTGCCTTTTCCAAATAGAATTTGAGAAGCTTCAACAGCATTATTAAATTCCTTTTCGGAATGTATCAGGCAGGTAAGGTCTTTTGCCAGTGATTTTTGAAGAATTCTTAAATGTGGGGCTGCAATATGTTCTTTTTCAATTGCTTCGATTTCTTTTTGCGAAAGCAATGTGAATATTTTAAGATATTTTGAAGCATCTTCATCAGAAGAATTTAGCCAAAACTGATAAAATTTATATGGAGAAGTAAGATTGGGGTCCAGCCAGATATTTCCTGATTCGGTTTTTCCGAATTTACCACCATCAGATTTTGTTATTAAGGGGCAGGTTAATGCGAAAGCATTTCCTCCTGCAATACGTCTGATAAGTTCAGTGCCTGCAGTAATATTCCCCCATTGATCGGAACCACCCATTTGCAGTTTACAATTATTATTCTGATATAGATTTAAAAAATCGTATGCCTGTACCAGCTGATAAGAAAATTCTGTATATGATAATCCGGTTTCAAGCCTTTTTTTAACCGAATCTTTAGCTAACATATAATTTATAGTAAGATGTTTGCCTACGTCGCGGATAAACTGAAGAAAAGAAAACTTCTTCATCCAGTCGTAATTATTGACCATTATAGCACAATTCTCATTTGAATTTTCAAAATCGAGAAGTTTTTCCATTTGTTTTTTAATACAATCCTGGTTGTATTTTAAAGTCTCCTCATCCAGCAAATTTCTTTCTTCCGATTTGCCTGATGGATCACCAATCATACCAGTTGCACCACCAAGAAGAACAATTGGCTTATGCCCTCCTACCTGTAAATGTCTTAACAACATTACCTGGACCAGGTGTCCTATATGTAAAGAATCTGCAGTTGGATCAAATCCAACATAAGCGGAAATACATTCTTTCTCCAATATTTCTGCTGTACCGGGCATAATATCATGTATCATGCCTCTCCATTTCAGTTCATCAATAAACGCCATATTAATTAATTTTGTACAAAGTTAAAAATTGAAGTTAAATGTCAAATTAACAAGAAAAATAATAGATTATTTGGTAGCAGGTAAATCATCTAATAACTTATCAAATTTTGCTTTTATATTTTCAAGATGCAGGAAGGGAAATATTGAAGGGGCAAAATTATAAAGAGGATAATAAAACACAGACTTTTCCTTATTTTCTTCAGAAACATATTTATGGTCCTTATCGATTGGAGCCAGAATAACAAGTAAAATACTTATAATAAATGCTGTTTTTATTAAAGCAAAAACAACTCCAAGCGATCGGTTAATAAATCCAAGGGCAACAGCATTAACCAATGATGTAAGAGTCCTTGCAATAAGATGAATAACAACAACTATTATTATAAAGGTTATCGCAAAAGAGATCCAGGGCAGATATTGCCCGGTAGCATTAAAATTATTAACCAGAATTGAAGTAGTAAGCCAGGAAAACTTGTATGCGCCGTATATTCCCAGAATTAATGCAGCCAGTGTTGCAACCTCATAGATCAGTCCCTTTGTCAGTCCTCTGTAAACAGCCCAAATAAATGGTAAAACAAGAATAAGATCGATATAATTCATATGTATGGTTTTCTCTTTCAAATGTATTAATTTAAATATTATAATAATAATTATTTAAAAAAATCAAATTTTGTGAGTAGCTCTACAATTTTTTTTACTTTTGGAATTACATAAAAGCAAAATATATAAAATGCCAATAGTAAAAGCCATTATTTCCTGGATGATTAAAAAAAGAATACATCAAATGGATCTTTTTAAAAGATATCCTATGGAAGTGCAAAGTGAGGTATTAACTAATTTACTTAAAACAGCCAAAAATACCGAATGGGGAAAAAAATATCATTTCAATTCGATAAATTCTATAAGTGATTTTAGAGAGAGATTCCCAATTCAGGATTATGAGAGTTTAAAATCTTATATCCATCGGGCAAGAATGGGAGAAAAAAATGTTCTTTGGCCGGGTGAAATAAAATGGTTTGCCAAGTCATCAGGCACAACAAGCGACAAAAGCAAATTTATTCCTGTAAGTAAGGATGCATTGGAAGAATGTCATTTCAAAGGAGGCAAAGACTCACTTGCCCTGTATTCTTTGAATTATCCCGATACACGAATTCTGAAAGGTAAAGGTCTGTTAATAGGAGGAAGTCATCAGATAGCAAATTTTAATAACGAATCCTTTTTTGGTGATATATCAGCTGTAATAATTCAAAACCTCCCTTTTTGGGTACATTTTATCCGAACACCAGATGTTTCAATTACTTTAATGGATGATTGGGAAGAAAAAATTGAGTTGATGGCACGTGCCACGATTAAAGATAATGTTACCAATATTTCGGGTGTTCCATCGTGGACATTAGTACTATTTAAAAAAATACTTGAGATAACAGGGAAAAATAATATTTGTGAAGTATGGCCCGACCTCGAATTATTCATTCATGGAGGTGTAAGTTTTATACCATACAGGGAGCAGTTTAAAAAGTTTATTCCAAAAACCAATATGCATTATCAGGAAACATATAATGCCTCGGAAGGATTTTTTGCAGTTCAGGATGATCCAAATTCTGAAGGCATGTTGTTAATGCTGGATTATGGAATTTTTTACGAGTTTATTCCTGCGAGTAAGGTTAACGAAGAAAATCCTGAATCATATACTCTTGAAGAAATAACATTAGGTGAAAATTATGCAATCGTTATTTCAACTAATGGAGGCTTGTGGAGATATATGATTGGCGATACAGTACAATTTACTTCGAAAAATCCTTTCAAAATTAGAATTACCGGACGTACTAGACAATATATAAATACTTTCGGCGAAGAACTTATTGTTGATAATGCAGAAGAAGCAATAAAATCCGCATCATTAAAAACCGGAGCATTAATAAGGGAATATTCAGTTGCGCCCATTTTTATTGAGACAAATAAACAAGGAAGCCATCAATGGCTGGTTGAATTTGAAAAGGAACCGGATGATATTAATTTGTTTACTGAACTTCTTGATAATGCATTAAAATCTCTTAACTCCGATTATGAGGCAAAAAGATATAAGGACCTTAACCTTGTAATGCCTGAGCTTGTGAAAATCAGATATGGTTGTTTTTATGAATGGCTGAAAGAACATGGAAAACTTGGTGGCCAGCATAAAGTACCACGATTATCAAATTCACGGGAATTTGTTGATCAAATACTTGAGATGAATAGACGAAAATAATAATAATGAGGAAATTATTAATTCTTTCTTTACTATCAATTTTTTTCATACAGGATTTTCCCGGATATAAAATATTAGGAAAGATTGAATCAGATAATAACTATTTTTCTACTGATCCACTTGGGAATGTATATTTGATTAATAAGAATATTATTTCCAGGTATAATAAAGATGGAAGTTTTGAAAATTCATTCAGCAACTCCATTTCAGGAAATATTTCTTTTGCTGACCTCTCAGATCCTTTAAGAATAATGCTTTATTTCTCAGATTTTAACCAATTGATTTTTCTTGATAATACTCTGTCAAGAATAGGAGATTATGTGAGTCTTGATGATTACGGTTTTGATCTTGTTTCTACTGTTTGCACTTCAGCAAATGGTGGGATATGGTTATATGACCAAAAGAAAGAAGCAGTAGTTTATTTGGATAGAAATATGAAGATTAAACAACAAACACCAAGAATAAGTAATATTATTGATTTTATAGAAGAACCTGATTTTATGCTTGAGAAAGATAATAAGGTTTTTTTAAATATTCCCGGTGCAGGGATTGTGATTTTCGATAACTTCGGATCATATTTGAAATGCTTAGCCCTTAAAAACATTAATGAATTTCAGGTTTTTGAGGAGCAAATTGTTT
>JBHOTF010000113.1:0-4028 GCA_042584005.1 Bacteroidota bacterium | reverse complement strand
TGTGGAATCAGGTCCTTAATATCTTCATAATACAGATTTTTATTAAGCACACTCGCGATAATATTTTTTTTGACGCCGTTGCTAACTTTATCACATGAAAGTAGAACTAATATTGAAACAATAATATATAGAAATACTTTTCTCATAATTCTGTTGTGAAGATTTTATTAAAAAATTTTAAAGCTCAATTTTTGATAATACATCCTGGTTGATATTTAGATTATATTCTTTTCTAAGTTTTGCAACCCATTCCTTTTCCAGATAGGCCTGATAATCGGCAGTAATCATTCCTCTGGCATCGTTAAGGTTTTTTGGTTGAGGGTCTACAAGTTTGTTAAAATATACAAAGGCCTTGCTGTCATCATATCTAAGAGCTTCAGATAATCCTGATTTCCATGTTAATGCATCAATTATTTTATTATCCCCTTTTGCATAAACCGAATGTTGAATATCTATTTTTCCTCCCTGATATTTTGCACATAACTCATCGATTTTTTCATTAAGCTCTTCGTCAGAGTAGTTTCTTTTTGATGATTTCTCAGCAAGTTTCATTGCCTCATCACAAAATTCATCAAGTTTTTCATTAGAGCTTATTGTATAAATGCTTGCATCAATGCGATTTCCCCACATATAATTATTTCTGTTTTTATCGAAAAAATCTTTTAAGCCTACTGTATCGGTTTGTGATTTTGACCAGACCATTTTGTTTGTTAATTCAAATAAAAGATTTCCTTCATAAAATTCGGTCATAAGATGTTTGAATTCCGGGTATTTTGCCTCCAGCATATTATCTTCATAATCGAGAATGCTGCCTGTTACAAAATCATTATAAACTCTGTCAACATATTCAGAAATTGGAACAGGATCAATTTTTTTCATTGTTTTTTCAAGATACAGGGCAAAATCCTGCTGGAGATAATCTTTTCCATCAATTGTAAAAAGAGTTTTGTCAAGATTTTTTGCTTTAACATGAGGCCATGCAGCAATAAATATGTTATTATCTACAACTCTGTAAAAATCTGTGAGAGCCAGAGAATCTTCCTTGAAATTGTATTCTTTTTTCAACTTAGAAACAATAGCTTTTCTGGATATATTAGCTCTGACCATATCTCTTGATACATCAGATTCAATTTTCCTTTTGATTTTATCAAATTCAGGTAAATCTTCTTTTTCAAGAAGTTGAATAATTTGCCACGAATAACCGTCAAAAACAGGCTCAGTGTAATCTCCAATATTTTTCAATGCAAAAGCTGCATGGTTAAAATTAGGATGTCCAAAACCAACACTTATCCAATTCATCTCTTTTCCGCCGTTTCTGGATGTCCTTACATCCTCTGAGTATTTTCTGGCCACTTCAGAAAAAGTTTCGCCGGATTGTAATAATTTATAAAAATTGAAAATATTATTTTTTGCCTGTTCACTTTCTTCCTCAGTTCCCTGAGTGTTGACATTCACCACAATTCTGGCAATTTTGATTCTGCCTCCTGCATTTCTTTTATCATATATTTTTAATAAGTGATATCCATATGATGTTCTTACAGGCATGGATAAATCACCGACTTCAGTTGTATAAGCAGCAGTTTCAAAAGGATAAATCATTGAGAATGCTGTAAAATAACCAAGATCTCCTCCATTAGTTTTTGCTGATGGATCGTCTGATAGCTCTTTTGCTATTGTTTCAAAATCTTCACCGTTGTTGATAATTCTGTTTCTGACTTTTATTGCTTTTTTATACACTCGTAGTGTATCTTCAGCAGCTGCATCAATTGGGACGGTCAGCAGGATGTGACTAACCTTGACATCATATTTCATTCTTTCATAAGCCTCATGAGCAAGCTGTTCATTCACCTCAGAATCAGTAAGATATGATTGAGCCAGTTGTCTGCGAAATGTTAACAATTCTCTTTTAAAAGTTGAACTTGATAAATGTGAGATACTTGAAGGTTTATTAATTAACAAATTATTATTACTTCAGGCAGAACTCGACAGCATTGTAGTGAGCGATAGTGAAGTTGAAATAGAAATGGATAATCGTTTAAATAATTGGATTGCAATGTTGGGATCTGTTGAAAAACTTGAAAAAAACTATGGTCGTTCATTAAATGAAATTAAGGATGAAATAAGAGTTCAGATACATGAAGGCACATTGATCCAGAGAATGAGAGGAACAATTACCAGGGGAGTAACTATCACACCATCGGAAATTAGAAAATTCTACAAAAACATTCCTAAAGATAAAATACCATATGTCACTTCAAAAATAGAAATTAATCAAATAGTTAAATATCCTGGCATCACAGATGCTGAAATACTGAGAGTAAAAGAAAAACTCAGAGGATTCCGGCAAAGAATAATTGATAGCACTGCCAGTTTTTCAACTCTTGCTATTATGTATTCAGAAGATCCGGGATCAAAATTAAAGGGTGGCAAATATGAAGATCAGGACAGAACACTTCTGGCTCCTGAATTTGCTGCAGCCGCCTTTAAATTAAAACCAGGAGAGATTTCAAATGTTGTAAAAACCCAGTTTGGTTATCATATTATTCAACTTCACGACAGAAAAGGAGACAGAATAACATACAGCCATATTTTACTATTTCCAAAAGTAGAAAATAGTGAGATTATCAAAACTAAAAACGAACTCGACAGTATTGCCGATTTAATAAGAAATGGGAAAATCAGTTTTGAAGATGCTGCTAAAAAATACTCCGAAGATGAAACCACCAAAGAATCAGGCGGCCGAATCACCAATAATTACGATTTGTCAACAATACTTGATCCTGAATCTCTTGATCCTGATATTAATCAGGCTTTCAAGGATCTAAAGCTTGGTGAAATATCTGAACCCTTTAAAATGTATGACCTTAATACTAGAAAAGAAGCGTATAAAATTATTTTCTTGAAGTCTAAAAGCAAACCTCACCTGGCCAACCTTAAAGAAGATTATCAGCTTATACAAGACAGCACACTAAATATAAAACGACAGGATGTTATTGATAACTGGATAATGGAAAAACAAAAAACCCACTATATAAAAATAGATGATTCTTTCAAAAATTGTACTTTCAAATACGATTCCTGGATAAAAAAATAAATCATACAATTCTCAGGTATGAGAAAACACACAATAAGATTATGGATTTTAAGAATGATGTTGAAGCAGTCGATAAACTAAGGGAGGCATATAACAAGCTAACTGCGGAAGTAAAAAAGAGTATTTTTGGACAGGATGAGATATTAAAAGAAGTATTAATATCAGTATTCAGCCGTGGTCACTGTTTGTTAGTTGGTGTACCGGGGCTTGCAAAAACCTTACTCGTGAATACCCTTTCTCAGGCCCTGGGATTAAAATATAAAAGGATACAGTTTACACCCGATTTGATGCCTTCTGATATTATTGGCACTGAGATTCTGGGTACTAATCGGGAATTCAGATTTAATAAAGGACCTGTTTTTGCTAATATCATTCTTGCTGATGAGATTAACCGGACTCCACCAAAAACACAAGCCGCACTGCTTGAAGCCATGCAGGAAAGGTCAGTAACTGTATCCGGGACAAAATATGAACTTGAAGAGCCTTTTTTCGTCCTCGCAACACAAAACCCGATAGAACAGGAAGGAACATATCCTTTACCGGAGGCCCAGCTAGATAGGTTTATGTTTAATATATGGCTTGATTATCCAAAGCTTGAAGATGAAATTACTATTGTTGAAAAAACTACATCTGACATTGAAACGGTTTTGAATAAAGTAATATCTGCAGAAGAAATAATATATTATCAAAATCTTATTAGGCGTATACCAACAAATAATAATGTTCTCAATTATGCAGTTAGCCTGGCGGCAAAAACAAGGCCTGGCACTAAGGACGTACATAAATTGGCTGATCAATATTTAAATTGGGGAGCAGGCCCGAGAGCATCCCAATATCTGATTATCGGGGCAAAAACTCATGCGGTTTTAAACGGGAAATATTCTCCTGACATTGAAGACATTAAGGCTGTTTCATTAGCAATTTTACGTCACAG
>JBHOTF010000112.1:0-4063 GCA_042584005.1 Bacteroidota bacterium | reverse complement strand
GAAACACCAAAAAACCAGATATTTTTTTGCAATAAGCAATAATAAAATTCGTTGCCTTAAGAGGAATTTGTAATTTTGAGAGTTACTAATAATTAATGGTTTGAATCAAATAAAAGCTTTAGCCGGACAGACAGTAATATATGGCTTTGGAACAGTTGTTCCAAGACTATTAAATTATTTGCTTTCCTTATTTTTGTATACAAGAATTTTCGACCAGGGTGAATATGGAGTAATAACTGAGCTATATGCTTATATGACTGTTTTATTAGCAGTATTAACCTATGGAATGGAAACCGGTTTTTTTCGGTTTTCTGGAAATGAAAAAGAAACAAAAAAGGTTTATTCAACCTCATTAATATCATTATGCACCACAACAATACTTTTTGTTATTGGTGTAATAATATTTATTAATCCGATATCTGAATTAATAAAATATTCATCAAACAAAGAATATATTATATGGTTTACACTGATTGTGGCCTTTGATGTAATAGCGGCAATTCCATTTGCCTACATTAGAAAACAAAATAAGGCAAGAAAATTTGCATCATTAAAAATTGTAAATATTATTGTAACTATTGTACTGATATTTTTCTTTTTTATAATTTGCCCTGCACTAGCTAATTCCGGAAATGAATTCATAAAAACAATTTGGAAGGAAGATATTGGACTGGGATATGTTTTAATTGCAAACGTAATTTCCAGTGGCGTTATATTGTTATTATTATTACCGGTAATACTGAAAGCCAATTTTGTATTTAGTAAAAGCTTGTTTAAAAAAATGATTTATTATTCATCCCCATTAATAATTGTAGGTATTGCTGCTGCATTTAATGAAGCCGGAGATAAAATAATGTTAAAATATCTTTTACCTGAAGATGTAAAACCATTGGAAGAAGTTGGAGTTTATGGAGCAAATTATAAAATAGCTGTAATTATGACATTATTTGTTCAGATGTTTCGATATGCATTTGAGCCATTTTTCTTTGCCAGAGCTAAAGAAAAAGATGCAAAAAGTATTTATGCTGATGTTATGAAATACTTTGTTATTGTGGGATTATTAATATTTCTGGCAGTTACCATGTATATGGACCTTTTTAAACTTATGGTTGATAGAGATTACTGGGGAGGTTTACATATTGTTCCCATAGTGCTGGTGGCAAATCTGTTGTTAGGGATGTATTATAACTTATCTGTTTGGTACAAGCTGACCAACAAAACAAAATTTGCAGCAATAATGTCAGTTATGGGCTTAATAATAACAATAATTTTAAATTTTATTCTGATTCCTAAAATATCTTATTTAGGTTCGGCATGGGCTACATTAATTTGTTTTGCAAGCATGGTATTTGTTTCATATCTGTTAGGGAAAAAATACTATCCTGTAAAATATGATATATCTGGAATATTAATGTATTTCGCAATCGCTATTGTTTTTTATTTTGTGTTTAATGAGATTAATATTAATAATACATTATTACAATTATTGGTTAGGACAATACCTCTGGTATTATTCCTGGGTATTATTGAATACAGAGATAAACTAAGTAAAATAATATTAAATAAATGAGATAAAATATCTTAAGTCTATTATAGAAAATTTAAGAAAATGAAAATAAAAATTGTAAATAAGTCAAAGCACCCTACACCTGCATATAGTACTGATTTATCAGCAGGAATGGATTTACGGGCTAATTTAGATAATCCTGTTGTATTAAAACCATTGGAAAGAACATTAGTGCCCACTGGCCTGTTTATTGAACTGCCGGAGGGATATGAAGCTCAAATAAGGCCAAGAAGCGGACTGGCAATTAAAAAAGGAATAACAGTTCTTAATACACCAGGCACAATTGATGCTGATTACCGTGGTGAGATAGGAATTATTTTAATTAATCTTTCTTCTGAAGATTTTATTGTTAACGACGGCGAAAGAGTATGTCAAATGATAATATCAAAATATAAAAAAGCAGAATTTATTGTGGTGGAAGAATTAAATGAAACTACTCGTGGTGTCGGGGGATTTGGGCATACAGGAGAAAAATAGTATTGTTAATGAAGAATGTTTATAATGAGCAGGTAATTATATGAGAAGTTTTATTAAAATAATACGGGGATATTCAACTTTAATATGTTTTGCTGTTCTCTTTTGCAATTTTCATAATGGTTTAGCTCAAAGGGAAAAGGGCAATGTAACTACTATAGAAGGACTTAATCTAAGTGGTGAAAAAAGGCTTAATTCCGGATATAGAGATACAATTGAATTTAAAGAGTTATTTTCTGATGGTTTGTTGAATAAAAGTCATGGAGATATTGATGCTGCATTAGAGTGTTTTAATCGCTGCATAGAAATTGCCCCGCATTCTTATGCAACAATGTTTGAATTGGCAAAAATTTATAGCATTAAGAATGAAATTGATGCAGCATATAATTACGCTAATCAGGCTGTTTTAAGCGATTCAGCTAACATTTGGTATAAATTATTATTGGCAGAAATCTTCCAAAAACAAAATAAATTCGTTGATGCTCAGGCTATTTATGAAGAGATAATTCTGAAATTTCCTAAAAGATATGATTATCAGGAGATACTTCTTGATCTGTATCTGTTGGGAAAAAATTATGATAAGGCTATAAATTTATTAAACCAGATTGAAGCAAATATTGGCATTAATGCAAATTTTTATATTCAGAGGGAAAGAATCTATGCATTAAGTGGTGATTATAAAAAAGCATTGAAAGAAATCGAAACTTTAATAGAATTATACCCCGATGAAATTATGTATTACGGTATGCTGGCAGAATCATACTTTGAAAATGGAGATAAAAAGAATGCATTAAAAACATATAAGGAAATATTAAAAAAAGATCCTGATAATGGTGTTGTACATCTTTCATTATATGAGTATTACAGGAAGAATGGTAAATATGAAAAAGCCAAAAATGAACTTTTATTAGCTTTTAATAATAAAAATATAAGAGTTGAGCAGAAAATTGACATAGTAAATAATTTGAATGGACTTAATAATACTACAAACGACACATTCATTGATGAATTATCAAAGGTATTAATGAAGGCATATCCTGACGAGTTAAAAGCATTTCCAATATATACAAATTTGCTTATAAAGGAGGGGAAAAATAGAGAAGCAAGAGATATGCTTAGAAAATATGTGGATGTGGAAAAATCTAACTTTATAGCATGGCAACAACTAATATTATTTGAGAATGATTTTCAGGATTTTAAAATAATGTATAATGAAAGCATTGAAGCATTGGAGTATTTTCCTAATCAGCCATTATTTTATTTGCTAAAAGGCATTTCTGCTAATCAACTTCAATTATATGATGAATCACTTGAAGCCTTACAAAAAGGCTCGAAAATTTCAACAAACAATACAGAACTGGTAAAACAGTTTTATATAGCTTTAGGGGAAGTACATAATAATTTAAAGAATCATAAAAAATCAGATACATTTTTTGACATGTTGTTATCACTTGAATCTGATAATGTTCAGGTATTAAATAATTACAGTTATTATTTAGCAATTCGGAAAACCAAACTTGGAAAAGCTGAAACAATGATTAAAAATTGTATTGAATTAGAACCTCAAAATCCTACATTTATGGATACATATGCCTGGGTATTATTTCAACAGGGAAATTATGACAAGGCGTTAAAAATAATAGAAGATGTAATAAGAATCGGAGAAGATATTTCAGATGTCGAATTAGAGCATTATGGCGATATATTATATATGCTTGAAAGGAAAGAAGATGCTGTTGTACAGTGGAAGAAAGCCATAAAACTTGGAGAAGGATCGGGAAAACTGAATGAGAAAATTAATAAAGGTCTTATAATAAATGAACAATCTTAAGTTTAGGCTTAAGGGAATGAATAGATACAATAAAAGAATTAATAAATAATAGTGGAAAAGGGAAAAAATATTACAATAAGTAATAAATTGAGTTTGTGGCTGTTAGCTCTAATTTTGCTTAGCTTAACAGATTCCTGTAAGATCACTCGCAAACTTGTTAAGAAAAACAATGAAATAAAAGCTGAAAGCAA
>JBHOTF010000111.1:0-4197 GCA_042584005.1 Bacteroidota bacterium | reverse complement strand
AATGGGAGCTATGATTTCATATACCTTGTTATAGTCTTTTTCCATTTTTTTTCTTGAATGAATTGTTGTTTAAAACCTGCCTTCGCCTGCTTTGGCAGTCTGACCTGATCGCGTGGCAACTGTCCTATTCTTGATTCGTAATAACCTTGAGCTTATGATAAAAGCAGGGCCAACATTGAATACAATTTAGTATTTAATATTCACAATAGTTATACCAGCTAGTGCGTTCACGAAAGGCTGCTGCAGTAGCGCTAGCATCTGGCGTATTGTTATACTTGTCTAAAGCCCAGGAAGCCCAGTTTGCATCTACAGTAGCTAAATCTTCACCAAATTGTTCTGAAAAGAAGTCAAGAGTAGGTTCTTCTGCAGTGTAACTTATATTAAGCAGGGTAGTCCTACCATAGGTTTCCTCAATGTAGCGGATCCATGAACAACGAAGCATATAAGCCTGAATATGGCATGCATCATTAAGTTCAAAATGCTGTGCTCTTAGAATGGGATGTGGAATAGTATTCTCTGAGAATATTAAATCACCAACTACCGCATATTCATTAAAACCATACCAGGGAAACCAGGTTTTAGCAGGATCTATAAGCTGTGCAATGTATTCAGCAAAGCCTTCATCTATATAGGGATAATTCGTCCACTGGTAAGGATCGTACTGGATATAATAATCCTCATGAAAGGCATGCACCATTTCATGAGCCAAAGCTCCCAAATAACCATCTTCTTCAACAGAGTATCGATACAAATGAATACCCAAATTATCAAAATAAGGGCCTTTGGCTGTAAAATTGCCTTCCATTCTTATGGTTATCTTATTCTGTGGCTTTCGGTTTTCACCTACAATCTCTAGTATTTGAGAATAGAGCGATTCGGCTTTGATCAATACAGCCGTATTTTCGTCACTTGTGCTTAGTTGTGTGTTCGAGTTAAGAATAAAATGATCAGTTTCTAAAGTTACAGGTGTTGGTGGGTCATTACTATCACAACTGTCAGAAGTAAGTAAAAATCCAAAACATACAACTGATAAAATGAGCAATTTAATAGTCATATATATTGATTTATTCGTTTGTTTATATTGAGTTACTCGCATTGTATTTTTTTTTGTTTTACAACCAGCATGAATTAAAAGTGAGATTAAAATCAAAAATTTGTTTTATTCATATTTAATACAGTTTTTGTTTTTTTATAATTGACTATAACGGTCAGCAATCAAATTCTGGCGGGCAAAATCAATCACCTCTTTGTCAAATTACTCCATTGTTATATATACTCTATTCAGCTTCATAAATGCAAAGACCGCCCGCTTGAATTTATTGCATGTTAGGTGCTGTTTGAAATATTAGTTCATTTTTCACATTAATACACCTCTAATAATATGCAACAAAAGTCCCAGATTCACTACGCCATGTTGAATTATTGCGATCCAAGTATTCTTTCTTATTTGTACAATATATACCATGAGCAATGCTCCAGGTAGTATTGCTAAAAAATTCCAAGGCTGCATCCAATGTTGTAGTGTAAACATTGTCCCGTTTATAATCCATGCAGAATTACCGAAAGCCAATTCTTGCCGAGGTAATAACCAACCTCTATAGAAGAATTCCTCTCCGATAATGTTAATCACCCATCCAACGAAATATACACCTACAATCCACCATTTTCCTTTTAAATTCATTCCAAAAAGTAAACCCGGCTGAAGGTTATTTAGTCCTTCTGGACTAAGATCACTAGGAAAATCTGGATGAGGTGCAAAGACACCTATGGTTGCTAACCACTTAGAAACAGGTGTCAATCCCAAATATGAAACAAGAACTACAACCAACAATAAAGTAGTCCACAACCAATCTTTCGTGTCCATTTTCTTCAATCGAAATCTTTTAGCGAATTCCTTAGAAGACACTTTATTTCCTTCAATCCTATATGCAACTATGGATACAACAAAGATTACACTAACAGTTGTAATCCAGCCAATCAGATATCCTATCAAATATGGTTTTCCTGTTTCATCTGCAAAATGAGGAACAAAATGATAATGAGTAAAATAAAACATCATGGAAACACAAATTAGTATTATCAGTGTTGGGCCCCATGATATTGGCTTTATTTTCGATTCAATTATTGAATTTTGTTCCATTTGTTTTTCTACTTGTTGGTTGCTAAGCACCTAACGGTTGGTGTATGAAGCGTTGGGCATTTCGAAGCACTTTCCTGTCAAACCGCTACGCAATTTGAGCGGGCTACAAATCTTGATGTTTAGTACATCACCTGCCATTACTTATACAAAATGTTAGCATTCGTATTATAATTTATTCCTTATTAAGGAAAATATTTTCAATTTCAAGAGATAGCCAATTCTCCAGAGTTGAAATGAATCTTTCTAGTTCTGAGTCAGTCATCTCAGAAATTATTGCATTTTCATGATTTTTATCCTTCATAAAGAACCATTCAGAATTTACATTTTCATTTGGAGTAACAGCACCTGCTGACCAATAGTCCCTTGTTCCATA
Organism: Bacteroidota bacterium; assembly: GCA_042584005.1. Lineage (GTDB taxonomy): Bacteria > Bacteroidota > Bacteroidia > Bacteroidales > JBHOTF01 > JBHOTF01. The sequence goes on along the minus strand of JBHOTF010000111.1, from coordinate 1,684 downwards.
TATATAGATGAATCTATCACCTTCAGCATTAAGCCATTCAATTACATCATTCATGAGCTTCCCATCGTAGTTAACAATCATATTATCTGGGGCTACTATTAATCGTGGGGCCTGATCGACAGGTATTGCAACTAATAGATTTTCAAGGTTTTTTGTGTTATAACCATAACCACCAATTTCTGTAACTGCTTGATAGAAATAAGATCTAAAATTATTTATGAATTCATCACTAAACCAATGCATTTTTGTAACAGTAAGAAAATGTTTAGTAATGGTTTCAATCGATTCTCCATTACCAGGGATTTCTTCACAACTACTATATTCCAATAAAGCAGACGGATATTCTAAAACAGAATATTCAAAAGCCTGTTCTATTGTTAGGTAATTATAATTGCTTTTAGCCCCTAAAATATAGAAATTTACCAATGGTAATATTCTGTCACGATTTTCTAATAGTTTAATTTGAAATGACTTTATTTTGTCATTACAATCAGCATCGAAAACGGTATCTAAGAAAGTTATAAATCGTTGATCATTATTACTTGTGATAATTGGAGCGACATAAGGGATGCAAACATCAATATCCTCAGGATAAAAGTAACGATAAACTATTGCCGTGACTCCGCCTTTACTTAAACCCGTGCTTATCCATTTCCCTCTATATATTTCATTAAAAACCAGTCTTACATTATGTAAATCAGCTGAAGCTTGTTTCAAATTTAGGTATTTATAATCCAAAGTATCCGGTTTGCTATCTCCAAAGTAGCGATGCTCAACCTTAATTTGATTTGCATTAAGTAATTCAGTGAGTTCATAATCTGAATTCTCCCACATGGCATATCCTTCCGTTACCATTAAAGTCGGTTGGTCAAATCCTTTGTGTGTGAGATATACTTTTTGATAAAAGAAGCCTTTTGATAGATCCTCATGATCTATGGGCTGTTTTATTTTGATTAAATAAGTGGATTTGAAATTTGGAAAGGGTTCAAGTTTTTTAAAGATAACATCAGGAAGTTCAAATAACAGTTTTTCCAGACTATCTATTTTTAAGGATTGCCCATTTACATTAATGAGAATAATTAAAGATAGAAAAGCCATAACTGATCCAAATCGCAGTTTCTTCATGATTATAAAATTTATTTTTTTCTCATCCTTTATATGAATGCTAACGTAGCGCTAAACGGAGTTCCGTACTGAGGGCGAAGACTGCCGAGCTTGCTCGGACAGACTGTAAAGCCCGCAAGGACGGTACCAAATTGTGTTTAGCATTTTGTTCTGGCACGTTTTGATTAAATATCCAGCTAAAGCTGATTGATTATAAAAGTAATAAACAATTTGGTTTAGCGCTACGTTCAGGCACATTTCTTTTGGATGCAATAGTTACGGTTTGCCGGAACGAGCAGACAAAAGGCAGCTTTAGCTGAATGTGCCTGAACGGTAACGTGTATGAGTAATGGCGGGCTTCGGAGCACTTAACTGTCAAGTTACCACAAAAGCAAATGCGAGGCAGAATGCTTGAATGCGTTGTATGCCCCGCCATTACTTATGACACGATGTTAGGTGGCGTAATTTTTTAGTCAAATCTTTATTTAATCATCTCATTTTTCATGAAACTGCTCCATAAAATATTTATTCTTTATGGAATCCATTTCCTGAAACATTTTTTCAGTCTTTTCCAAATTTT
>JBHOTF010000110.1:0-4210 GCA_042584005.1 Bacteroidota bacterium | reverse complement strand
GTCCCCAACAGTAATTTATATCTGCCTGTTATACAGGATGTAGTTGAAAAATTTTCTGAAATACGAGGCTTTCAGAAAAATGAAATTATGCATATTCAACTTGGAGTTGAAGAGGTAGTTTCTAACATTAATAAGTATGCATTTGAAAAAAATGAAAATAAATCATTCGATATATTATTTCTTTCTTCAGAATTAGGATTGAAGATAATTATTAAAGATATGGGTATTCCTTTCGACCCATCTCTAATACCTGAATATAAACCTGAAGAATTATCAGAAAGCCTTTCAGACAGGGGTCTGGGTATATTTCTTTTGAAAAAGTTTATGGATGATGTTTCTTTTGTTAACCAAGGGAAAAAGGGTAAGGAAACGCATCTTTTTAAACACCTGAAAAACAAAACAATAGAAAATTATTTTAGCGACAAAGAACTAAAAGATGTTGAAAAGGAGAAAAATGCGCAGGCTCTTCCTAGAGGTTCAGTATCCTTTTATGTGAGGTATATCAAACCTTCTGAGGCGGTTGATGTTTCGCGATGTGCATACAGTTCATATGGTTATACATATGCCTATGAGAATATTTATTACCCTGAAAGAGTTAACGAACTGAATAAATCGGGGAACCTGATATCTCATATCGCTGTTACTGATAATGAAGAAATAATAGGACATGCAGCGTTGATATTTCAGAATAAAGATGACAAAACAGCTGAATTAGGAGTTGCCTTTGTTAAACCTAAATACAGAGGACAGGGTTGTTTGCAGCAAATATCTATGGCAAGGCTTGAAACTGCCCGTAAGAAGAAATTAACAGGTGTTTTTATGCATGCTGTGACTACTCATGTATTTTCACAAAAACCTGCACACAAAAATGGTTTCAAAGATTGTGCTTTATACCTTTCGCGAATTTCTCCAATTGAATTTAAATCAATTAGTGATGAAATAAAACAAAGAGAAAGTGTTGTACTCTCATTCTTGTTTTTAGATAAACCCGAAGAACATAAATTATTTGTTCCAAAACATCATAAAAGAATACTTTCAAAAATTTTTAAAAAGCTTGAGGTAAATCCTGAACTTATCGATAAAGCTGATAAGGATGATAATATTGGCAATGAATCGAAAATTAAAGTAAGTACTGATAACTGGCAGGCAGCAAAATTAGTTATAGAAGAATATGGTAAAGATGTTGTTAATGAGGTGAGTAAGAGTTTGAAATCGCTTTGTATTGAAAGATTTGAAACGATTTATTTATATCAGAAAATGACAGATGTTAATATTCTATACTTTACTGAAAAATTCGAAGCATTAGGATTCTTTTTCTGTGGAATATTACCAGGTTCTATTGGAGAAGACAGAATGATTTTACAGTATTTAAACAATCAGGTTTTAGATTACAATCTTATTAAATTAGATAGTGATATTGGTAACGCGATGCTCGAATATATTAAACAAAGAGACCCAAATAATTCAATAAAAAAATAATTCTAATTATGTCGGATACAATAAAAATAGCTCTTACAGTTCCTAACGATATAATATACCTTCCTCTGGTTTTAAGCAGTATTAATACAAATGCTGGAATTCTTGGTTTTGAAAAAACCGAGATTAAAAGAATTGAACTTGGAGCAGAGGAGGCAATTTCAAATGTTTTTAAATATGCTTTTGATAAAGATGAAGAAGCATATTTTGATGTGATTCTTGAAAACTCTACTACAGGATTAAAACTGATTATCAGGGAAAGGGGGATACCTTTCGATCCTGCCTTAATTCCTGATTATAATCCTGAAGAAATATCTGATAAGATGTCGGAAAAGGGACTGGGAGTTTATCTGATGCGCGAATTTTTTGATGATGTTTCTTTTAAAAATCTTGGAAAAGAGGGCAGGGAAACCATTCTGTTTAAACATCTTGGAAATAAGACTATAGATAAGTTGATGAGTGAGAATGAGTTAGGTCTTGCAGAAAAAGAAAAGGAAGAAGAATGTCTCCCAAAAGGTTCGGTTAGTTATACTGTAAGAAGAATGCAGCCGGAAGAAGCTGTTGATGTTTCAAAGGGGGCATATAGTTCATATGGTTACACATATGTATTGGAACATATTTATTACCCACACAGAGTAAGGGAAATGAATAAAAGGAATGAGCTAATTTCCTTTGTTGGTGTGAACAACGATAATAAAGAAATAATAGCACATTGTGCCCTTGAAATAGAAGAAGCCGACTTAAAAGTTCCACAGCTGGGGGTTGCTTTTACTAAGCCTAAATACAGAGGGCAGGGTTGTATGAACAGGTTGGGTGCCGCATGTATGGAGGATGCCGAGCAAAGAGGGCTTTACGGAATTTATGCCCGTGGTGTAACTACTCATCCCTATTCACAAAAATCGCTTTTGAAATTTAATATGTTTGAAAGTGCCATATATATTTCCAGTGGGATGCTCAGGGAATATAAAGGAATGGAAGGAACATCGCAGCGCGAAAGTGTTGTTATACATTACAGATATCTGAATCCCCCCGAAAAGATTAAAATTTATCCACCTGTCCACCATATAGATATAATTAATGATATATACGAAAATCTGAATTTCAAACCAGAAGTTTGTGAGGCAAATTATACAAATGAAAAAGAGATAAATGAATCTGTAATCGATATTCAAACAGATAAGTTAAATATGGTTGGAAAAATAAGGGTTAATGAATATGGGAAGAATATATTACATGAAACTATTAATAATCTTAAATCTTTATGTCTCGACAGATTTGAAACAATTTATCTTTACCTAAAAATAAGTCATCCTTTGACCGCAAAATATACAAAGGAATTTGAGAGAATGGGATTTTTCTTTTGTGGCATTATCCCCGGTTCTGAATTTGGCGATTCACTGGTGCTTCAGTACCTGAATAATTATAAGATTAATTATGATAAAATAAAAGTTGCCTCTGAATTTGGTGAAAAACTACTGGCTTATATTAAAGACAGAGATCCGAATCAGGACTATTAGGTGCCACAGGTCTACATTTGATTTAATAAAATTACTTACATTTGGCGATTGCAATAATTTTTATTTTGGATAATGGTTTTTAGTAGTAGCGTTTTTCTTCTATATTTTTTACCACTATTCTTATTAGTTTATTATCTGGTAAATAAAAAACTAAAGAATTATGTCATATTAGCTGCCAGTATTGTTTTTTATAGCTGGGGTGCTCCTAAATTTGTCTTCGTAATTATAGCTTCAACACTTTTAGATTTTAATATTGTAAAATGGTTACATCATTCAAAGGAAAAAAGAAAGAGACAATTATTTCTATTCCTTTCTATTTTTATGAATGTAGGCCTGCTTATGTTTTTCAAATACTCGAATTTTTTTATAGAAAATGTCAATAGCTTTTTAGAACTTTTAGGCTTTCAAAATGTAAAATGGACCAATGTTGCATTACCGATTGGTATTTCATTTTACACCTTTCAAACTCTTACTTATTCAATAGATGTTTATAGAAAAGCACACACTCCTTTGAATAAAATAACCGACTATCTTCTGTATATCATGTCTTTTCCACAAATGATAGCTGGTCCTATAGTTCGTTTTAATACAATTGCAGACCAAATTACTTCCAGAACTGAAACAATTGACAAAAAATTAATTGGCTTTTACCGATTCACTATTGGCCTGGCAAAAAAAGTATTAATAGCTAATGTGATGGGAGAACAGACCGATATAATTATGAATGGGAACATTGCCGGATTAGATGCTGGTGCTGCATGGTTAGGATTATTTGCCTATACATTTCAAATATATTTCGATTTTTCAGGATATTCAGATATGGCTATCGGATTAGGGAAAATGATGGGATTTTCCTTCCCGGAGAATTTTAATTCACCATACACATCAACCAGTATCTCTGAGTTCTGGAGAAGATGGCACATGACTTTGGGCGGTTTTATGAGAGATTATCTTTATATTCCTTTGGGAGGAAGTAAAGTATCTACTAAATCCAGACTATTTTTCAATCTGTGGATTGTTTTTCTTTTGTCAGGATTATGGCATGGCGCTTCATGGAATTTTATTGTCTGGGGAGCCTATCATGGATTATTTTTAATTCTTGATCGTATCTTCCTGATAAAATTCTTAAATAAAATTGGCAGAATTCCTGGCACATTAATAACATTTTTTGTTGTTATTATGGGATGGGTAGTTTTCAGGCTGGAAAACTCACAGGA
>JBHOTF010000109.1:0-4241 GCA_042584005.1 Bacteroidota bacterium | reverse complement strand
AAATATGAAATAAAATTTTGTGCAATCATATTATCTTCATTATTTCAGGTATTATTTAATACATTAAAATGATAAGAAAGTTTTTTTCCAGAGCAGGATGCTTCACATTCCTTATATGCCTTATTTCTAACACTGCAATATCACAACAGATTCCAGAAAAACATATTATAGCCCTTAAAGTTGACAATGCTATTCAAATTGACGGGCAATTAAATGAGGCAATTTGGAATTCTAAATCATATAGCGGCTTTATTCAAACTGATCCTGATGATGGTTCCCGGCCCACTGAAAAAACAGAAGTATGGATAGCTTACGACAATAAAAATTTATATATAGCCGCCAGACTATATGATTCTGAGCCTGATAAGATTGTTTCAAGGCTGGGTAGGAGAGATGATCTGGTAGATTCCGACTGGTTTACAATTGCTATTGATCCTTATAATGATAAAAGAAGTGGTTACCAGTTTTCTGTAAACCCTGCCGGATCTATTGCCGACTATACACTTTTTAATGATGAAGAAAATGATAATACATGGGATGGAGTATGGGAAAGTTCTGCGAAAATTGATGAAAAAGGCTGGATAGTGGAGATTTCAATTCCTTTTTATCAGCTTCGATTTAAAAAACGTGAAACATATACATGGGGCATTAACTTTTCACGAACTATTAAGCGCAAAAATGAACAAACAGTTTTTTCATGGGTTCCCAAGGAGGAAAGTGGTTATGTTTCAAAATTTGCAATTCTTTCAGGAATAAAAAATATTAATCCGGGCGTTTATATTGAATTTCTTCCTTATATAATGGCATCGGCTGATATTGAACCTGAAGTTCCTGGAAATCCTTTTAAAACAGGCAAAGAATATAATGGAAATGTCGGTTTTGACCTTAAAACCGGCCTTAAAAGTAACCTGACCTTAAATGCTACATTTAATCCGGATTTCGGACAGGTAGAAGTTGATCCGGCTGTTATAAATATTAGCGATCAGGAAACATATTATTCTGAAAAAAGGCCATTCTTTATTGAAGGTGCAGATATTTTTCGCTTCGGAGGGGGAGGGGCAAATATTTCACGTAATTTGGGATGGAGAAATCCCGGATTTTTTTATAGCCGGAGAATCGGACGTTCACCACAAGGATATGTGTCAACAAATGGATATGCAGATTATCCTCAATGGACAAAAATTATTGGGGCTGCAAAATTAAGCGGAAAAATAGGAAATGGCTGGAATATTGGTGTGATGAATGCACTTACCGGTCGTGAATTTGCTACTATCGATATTAATGGAGAACGATCGGAACAGGAAGTCGAACCATTTTCTAATTATGGAGTTATTCGTGTACTGAAAGAGTTTAATAAAGGCAGGCAGGGTATTGGTGTATTAGCCACTTCAGTATTGAGAGATATTCAAAGCTCTGATATTGAGGCCAGAATAAGTAGCAATGCTGAAAGTTATGCTTTTGATGCATGGACATTTCTTGATAAAGAAAATAAATGGGTAATTACCGGATGGCTGGGTGGAACAAAGGTTTCAGGAAGCAAGGAAGCTATTACGGGTATACAGAAATCATCTTTGCACTATTTTCAAAGGCCAGATATTGACTATGTTAGTGTTGATGAAAATGCCACACAATTAAATGGTTGGGCCGGAAGGCTCTTCCTGAATAAACAAAAAGGTAATATTGTTTTTAATTCTTCTGTTGGAGCTATATCACCTGGTTTTAATGCCATGGATATGGGCTATCATTCACGGGGAGATAAAATTAATGCACACATAGAAACCGGTTACCAAAGTTTCCATCCTGGAAAAATTATGCGTAACTGGAAAACAACAATTGCATCAAGCAGAATTTATAGTTTTGGTGGCAGAAAAATACATGAATATTATTATTTTAATAGCTCTGCTCAATTTTTAAACTACTGGCAGTTAGGACTAACATTAAGCTATGATCCAAATCGTTATAATAGTGATATTACAAGAGGCGGCCCAATGACATTATATCCCTGGGGATTTTCAAAAGGACTAAAAATAAATACCGATAACCGTAAGGATCTTGTTTTCGGGCTTTCATTGCATCACCGGACTCATCCATATGGAGCATATAATTATTCATTTAATGGTTCTGTACAATGGAAACCAAGCTCTAACCTTAGTCTGAAAATCAGTCCTGGTTATTCGTGGAGGCATTCTGTAGGACAATGGGTTGCAGCAGTTGAAGATAAAAATAAAACAGAAACATACGGAGTACGTTATGTTATGTCGGATATAATTCAGGAAACTATCCCTATTGAAATAAGATTAAACTGGACTTTTTCTCCAAAACTAAGCTTGCAAACATATATTCAGCCATATATTGCTGTAGGAGATTATTTCAGATTTAAAGAGCTTGATAAACCTATGACATGGGATTTTCACCACTTTGGTGAGGACGATAATTCAACTATTTCTCTGGAAAATAATTATTATACAGTTGATCCTGATGGAACCGGCCCTTCCCCCGAATTTTCTTTCAGAGATCCTGATATTAATATGAAGTCCTTACGTGGAAACCTTGTCCTCAGATGGGAATATAAACCAGGATCTACATTTTTCCTTGTCTGGACCCAAAGCAGGTCAGATTATTCTTCATATGAAGAGCTGAATTTTGGTGATGGAATAAACGATATGTTCAGCGCACCGGCTTATAATATATTCCTATTGAAGTTTAATTACAGATTTAAGATATGAGAGTGTTATGGGGTCTGAGGTCTGAGTTATGGGTTCTGGGTTAAAAAAACAAATCGAAAATCTAAAATCTTATATCTTATATCTTAAATCATAGAAACCTTTTCTTTTATCTTCTGGAGAGTTCTCTGCTTTTTTGGTTCAAGAATCTTTTTGCCGTATTCAGAACAATAATTATGTGAATTGAAAAATTCTATTGACTGTAAATTAAACTCTTTTTTGCTTAGATCGGCCTTGCCTATTTTTGCCCATTCAAGACGCATAAGATCAATTTCCTCAAAGTAATTTTCATTTGTAAGTTGCATTAAATCAGCATCACATAAAATCTCAGCAATTTTGCTTTTTGGATTCTGAGGTATTCTGGTTGCTAATATCGATTCCTTTACAATTCTAATAATTGATTCGTTAATACCTTTGCTGCTAAGATATTCACCGGCGTATTTTGCACTTTCCGATTCATGACCATCATATGAGTTGATGTACCCCAAGTCGTGAAATAAAGCACTTATCAGTAGAATATTTTTATCATTTTCATTTAGTCCTGAATGCTTTGCTATTATTTCAGCATTATTAAATACATCAATAGTGTGTTTCTTAGAATGAAATATCAGCTCTTTGGAAAGCTCTGTATCCAGAAACTCTGACACATACTCTTTTGTTTCTTCTATCAGACTGGTTTTAATTATTTTCATAGATGGACAAGATTCAATTAGTTATAAACACCTGATTTTCTTATTTGTTTCTCTAAGACGGTGTGACATTTTTTCAAGCAAATTAAATGCCAGTGATGGGTCTTTCTGAATAGTTTTATAAAAATTTTTCTTATCAATTGTTAATATTTTTGCTTCACCTATTGCCCTGACGGTACAGGAACGGACATCTTTCTCAAACAATCCCATTTCACCAAAAAATTCTTTTTCTCCCAGTACGGCAAGTTTTATTTCTTTACCACCTGTTTCATCAATAATTTCAACTTTACCTTCCTGTATCACAAAAAGACAATCTCCAATATCACCTTGTTTGATAATAATTTCACCATCATTGTATGGCTTTCCTAATGTATTCTTTTTCATTTTGATTTAGTTTTAAATATTCCATAAATAATGTTCCAGATAAGTCCGGCCAGAACGATAGGATTAACTACTCTGATAAATATACTTTTATAAGTGGCACTTCCGGTAAATGTATCCCATAATACAGAACTCATTCTGCGTTTTTCATTAGCTTTTTTTTGTTCAGAAATAACCATGTTTAATACACCTCTTTTAAGTAAACCGGATTTCTGAATTACTGTAGTGACTAAAAAAATAAATTTCCCGATAGCATTGTCAGTATTAAGTTCATTGCATACCGGTTGATATAATTTATTAAAATCTTTTTTTGATATACCATTAAAAATAGCAGCTTTTGCAGCAGCTTTTGCTGTTATATAGGCCGCCCCAATTCCATTCTTATATAGTTTTGAAGAGGATGAATCTCCAATTAAAATCATCCTGTCGCCATATGCAGTTTTTGCTG
>JBHOTF010000108.1:0-4293 GCA_042584005.1 Bacteroidota bacterium | reverse complement strand
AAAGCAACAAAAAAAGATTAAGATTCGCAAAAAGAAATATGTATTCTGATTTATAACTGCATTTTGTTAGCTATTTTTCTATTAAAAGCTATGAAAATTGCAGACATAATAAGCCATTGAGAAAGACAAGTCATAAAACTAAATGCATTAAAAGGATTATACCATTGTCCGTCTGAAAATTCTGTAGCAGAAAGGAATAACCACCATACAAGTAGAGCAACGGCAGCAAAGGGGATAAAAAACTTGATTATCAGATCCCACCAGGACCCAATGCTCCAGTCGTTTTCACTAATATTTATTTCAGCACGTAACTTTTTAGCCCCCTGTTTAATCACTGCAAAAGCCACAAAAGCTCCCGATATCATCAGGGCTATACCCCATACATGATCCTGATTGCTAAGAAAATCGAGGCTCGCAGCTGATGGGATTCCTATTAGATAGGTAATGCCGACAACCAGCCAGATAGCTTTTGATCTCTTCATTCCGGTATCAACAAATATTCTTGTTGGAAGTTCAAGCTGAGCAATTAATGAAGAGAATCCGGCAAATGTAAGGCCCAGAAAAAATAATATAGCTAATGGTGATCCCATAACCATTTTTGCAAACAACTGAGGCATCCATATAAAGGTTAGTCCTGTCGAAGCCGGTCCACTGGTTTTCATTACATCAAGTACTTCAGCATCCATCATTCCCATTTCAAATCTTAACACAGAAAATACAATTCCAAATATCATTAATGCAGATAATAGTGAAACAAGATTATTTCCTATACCAGTAATAAATGCATTTTTCACTGTTCCATGTTCCTTTTTCATATAAGCCGCATAGGTGAGAAATAAGCCCCAGCCTGCTCCGGTATCCCAGGCATTCTGGGTTAATGCTGCAAGCCAGATTTTTGGGCTTGACAACTGGCTCCAATCAACACTGAATAAATAGTTTACTCCATCAAATGCTCCTGGTAATGTTAGGGCTCTGATAACTGAAATTATAACTATAACTAATAATGTTGGTATTAATATTTTATTAACCTTCTCTATTGATTTTACTCCCTTCCATATTGCAAGAGCACCAAAACCTATAGCCAGTAGATGAAAGAAAAAAGGCCACACACTGTTTTGATATATATTCCATGTGTCCAGAGCAGCCTGGTGTGTCTGCGGAAGCGGATGTATTAGTGTCTGTATAAAATAAAATATACACCAGCCAACAATTACAGTGTAAAAGAAAGTTATACCCATAGCAACAAAAGCAACAAAAGTGCCCATCCAGGCATATCTTTTTCCAAGGCTTTTCATAAATATTCCTACAACACCCGATCGATGCTTACGTCCTAAAGTATATTCTGCTATAATTAAAGGAATACTCCATAGAAACAAAAAACAAAGCCAGGCAACTAAAAAAGCACCTGCTCCTTCATCTCCACCCATTTGGGCCGCTATTCTGGGAAACCTCCATATATTACCGGTTCCGACTGCAATGCCCAGAGCACTTAATATTAATCCCCATCTGCTGGAAAATCTCTGATTGACGCTTGGATCAAGCTTGGAATTCATATTTTATCTTTTTAAAAATGAAAGAATATTTAACTACACAAAAATATCATAATCAAACAACCTGACAATGTTTTTAAAAACATAAAATTAATAGGGGAGCCAAAGACTCCCCTAAAATTCACCCATTAATTTTTAACCTTATACTTTACTTTCTGCTTTTACGTAGTAGAAACTCCGTAAGTTATCAATTAATGACAGGCACAAACCTGATTTCAATGCTCAAGATACGTCAAATAATTTAATTCAATTGCCTGTTTTACTATGCTATATGAACAAAATAAATAACTGTGTCAGTGGAATTTATAATCGGGGGTTTTTAGATTATATAATAAATAAAAGGCCTGTAATCAGTATTCAAGTTTCCTGCCTACACCAAGTTCAACAAAATTTTTCCCAAAAGCTTTCCTAAACATATCGATTTGTTTGTCGCCAGTACAATGTGTAGCCCCAACAAAATCAATTCCTAATGCTTTTATTTTCTTTATTATATTATTCATTTCCTCTTCAGTTTTATTCATCAGGTGAAATCCACCCATTACAAAATGAATATTCTTGTTAAACTCATTCTTTATTCTTTCAAGCATATTTGCTATTCCAGGATGAGAACAACCAGTAATAACAATAAGGCCATCATCGGTATCTAATACCAAAGCTTGTTCCTTTATTGAAATACCCATCTCACCACTTACATAAATGTCTTTATGAATCTCCGTTTTCTCCTTGTGAGACTTAACTTCATTTCCTTTTTCCTTAATTTCATTAATATTTTTTGCCGGAGTTGAAAATGGCACAAAAACCACAGCTTCATTATTTTTTTCAAGAATTGCAGGCAGGCCGCCAATATGATCAAAATGGTTATGTGAAATAATAATCTGATCGATAAATTCAGGAGAAATCTCCAGCTTTTTCATATTATTAAGAAGAATTGCCGGTTTAGTTCCTGTATCGAATAGTAATTTATATCCATCCTTTTCTATAAGGCATGAAAAACCCCAATCGGTCTGTGTACCTTCAACAAATTTATAATTATCGTAAATCAGGCTTATCCTATATTTACTTGTATTACCTGAATCGCCCCTGGCATATACACCTGTGTAATTGATAGTTACAGAAGCTGCAATAAATATAAATAATACTAATAGTAATAATTTATTTCTTGTTTTCATAATAAGAGTATAGGTGTTAATTCTTTGCTAATTTACTCATCTCAATTAAAAAGAGATCTTTTTTACTACGTGAAACGGCTACCTTTGAGCCATCCGACATTTCAATATACCCTCCTCCATGACGAATAAATTTTTTCACATGTTCAAGATTCACCAAATGTGAGTTATGAGATCTGAAAAATTTCCTTTCACTCAATAATTCCTGATATTCTTTAAGGTTTTTTGAGACTAAATGTTTTATTCCTCCTTCCATATAAAACCATGAATAACTTCTATCTGCCTGTATGCGTATTATATTCTCAGTATTCAGATATTCCATTCCATCTGAAGTAGGGATAGCGAGCTTGCCCGGCGTGGCAGATTTTATATTTTCGAGTAAAGCAGAAAAGCTACTGATCTGGGTTTTTCTCGCTCCGATAGTAACTTTTACTTTTTCAACAGATTTTACAAATTCTTCAATATTGATAGGTTTTAATATATAATCAACGGCAGAAAATTTAATTGCCTGAATTGCATAATGGTTAAATGCAGTAATAAAAATCACTTCAAATGTTTTCTCCGGAATTTTTTCCAAAAGATCAAATCCGTTACCATGTGGCATCTCTACATCAAGAAATATAAGATCAGGATTTTCCCTCTTAATTATTTCTTCTGCTTCGGTAACTGAATAGGCTGTTCCAATAATCTCAAGCTCAGGGCAGAACTCCTCAACAATTGATCTTATAAAATCAACAGCATCATGCTCGTCATCTACAATAATTGTTTTGATCATAATTATATTCTTATACTTAATTTTTTATTAATCTATCTAATAGCTTCGATAAATTGCATTTGTCCAGCTATCTATATTAAGAAAGCTAAGAAATTCTCCCCATGATGACCACTTTTTTAGAGGTTTCTGTTTTATTAATTCCTCAAGATTATTTATTGTTTTCTTTTTTTCCCGAACAACTTCAATTGTTTTCAGAAGCATTTTCCTGTACTTTTTCAAATCCTTTTTTGAACTTATTTTTCCATGCCCCGGAATAAATTTTGTATTATCAGGAAATACTTCAATCATTCGGTTAAGAATTTCGAGATATTCCTTTACATTTCTAATTGCAGGAAATGATTGAGATAAGTACAAATCACCAGTATGCACTATCCCGTCATCAGGAAAATAAATCAATATATCTTCTTCAGAATGAATTCCTATTTGTGGAATCAGGAATATTTTTTTTTCTTCAAAATTCAGAATATAGTATTTATCATAGAAATAATTATTCGCCCCTTTTATCACTTTATTACCAGAAATAACTACTTTTCTATTAAGCAGCTCGCTCATATTCTTATAGTTAATCATCTCAGCATACTCGCCACAAATTTTATTTCCTCCTATATGATCGTGATTTAAATGGGAATTAATTACATAACTGATATTATTTTTGCTTATACTCTTAATGGTTTCCATAAGGTCATTAGCTTTGTCTTCATGGCCAGTGTCAACAATCAGGATACCATCTTTGCCAGTATAAACAAGATTATTGGGCCTGAGTTGGAAATCAAAGCTTATATTATAAAAGCCTTCAGATAAT
>JBHOTF010000107.1:0-4405 GCA_042584005.1 Bacteroidota bacterium | reverse complement strand
GTGGTTTTGAAATTGAGTTTAAAGGCGAAAAATATTTAATCGTCTCACAATCAGCAATATTATTGCTGATAAGAGACACAGAGCTATTTGATTAGAATTCTTTATTCTATAACTACCTTATTATTTAATATATCATCACCTATTGTAACCCGGATATAGAATATTCCCTTAGAGTATGGGCCAAGGTCTACTTTTTCAATCAATTCTCCTGAAACATATAATTGATCTTTCCTGTACACCGCCTTTCCTTGAATGTCAAATACTTCAATACTTGCATTATTAGGTGTTTCACTAACAAGTTTTATTGAGAACTTACCATTATTAGGATTAGGGAAAACTTTTGTCCAGGTTGATGGCTTTTCCACTTCAATAATTGAAGTGGAAGCAGAATCTTGTGATACTAAAATGTTATCCGGATTATTAATAGAACCTGCAGATGTTATTACTATTAAACCATATCTTGTATCACCTGTGTTAGCTTCATAAAAAACTCTTATAGTATCTGTTTCTGTTCCTGATGTTTTGTTTAGGCTAAACCAGTCGCCGGTTTTTGTAATAGTCCAGCTCATCGGCTCTGCGACTGGTCGTGTATTACTAATAACAAATGTTGTATCTCCAATTGTGGCTGTTAAATTTAATATATTGGGAACAACAGACAATACTGGAGTAACTTGAACCAGAGAAGGAATACCTATATTATCGAAAGTGAAATCTAAATTTCCTACTATATTGAATGTCAGATCAAACATCCCTTCTGTCAACATTCCTCCTATTGGAAAGCTTATATCTTCTGCTGTGCTAATTAATATAGTTGTATCAAGTCCGGTTGCAATACTGCTGATATTCAGCGCTCCGGCTGTGTTGACGGTTTGAATTCCTATTATTAGTTCCAATTCCGACCAGTAATCATTCCATACAGGCACATTATGATTAATAGTAAAATTTGTCATAATATTGGCACTTATATTACCAGGTATATCACCCAGATATGATCCGATAGAATCAGTAAAAACATAATTTTGAGCAACAATAAATCCGAATTCATCACTACTATCATCATCTGTCCCTAATGAAAAACCTCCAAATACATCTTCGTTACTTTCTGTTGATACATCACTTATAAAAGCATCCATTTCAATAAGGTTCACATGGTATGGTACATAGTTTTTAAATTGTGATTCTGGTAAACCTCCATCATATTTATCATCATTATGTAACTCAATTGTAACAGGATGTCCTGTATTATTTACATAGGTTCTTGTTTTTCCATTGTTATGGTTCCATGTTGCTTCTTTTTTATAACTGTCTGACACTGCCCTATCAAGAACTCTTAGTGTAGTATTGAAACACCGACCAGGTGTATCTGGATAATTAATATTAACTTTTTTTCCCGGAGCAAGTGTTTTTTTAAAGCTCTGGCAATACTTGTTAAAATCAAAGCTTGTTGGAGGTGGAGAATAATCAGGGTCGTAACTTTCTGAGACAAGAATATCACATGTGGCGTTTGATAATCCTGGAATAATCATTTTGCCGTCTTTTTCAATTATTACGCTGTGTTCCTGTGCTAATCCGCCCGGTTTTTCTTGTATTGTATCGTGTTTATACCAAATAGAGGTTATTCCATTCAATGTATATGTTCCGGTGAAAGCCACCCAATGTCCTGTAGTATCACCAGGATAAGTTACACCGATTTCAATATCTTCTTCCTCTTCAGCTTCAGAAATTAACCAGCTTTTTTTAGGATAACCTGCATTTTTATCTTTACACTCTGCACTGGAGTTTCCGCTTGTACTTTTTATATCATTTTTTAATGCATCATCCTGAAATTTCACCTTAATTGGTAATTTGTACATCTCAATGAAATCTAATTTGGCCCTGATAAAATCCTCATCATCAACTGTTCCGTTTTTTGCTCTCGACATTAGTGTGCTTAATTCGTTGAATGCATCTCTCCATTCTGGTTTAATATCTATTTCAGGTGTGTGCTCCTTTTCCAACCAGTTTAAGCTGTTTGATGCAGCAGCAGGCCCACAACCATTTAATTCTCCATCTCTTGTTTCTTTATCAAGATCCCCATTGGGCATATTGCAACCTATGTATACTTCATGTTCAAGTGTAAAAGGAAGATAATATAATAATGTATCAAGAAATTCAAATGTATTTGATGTAGTTGGTGTTCCTTTTCTGCCGGTTACAATAAATGTTCCACCCCTGGGAACTCCAGCTACATGTTCGATACCTGGATGCTTATCAACAAAACTGGTAAATGGGCTTTCTGAAATATTCCAGAAATAACTAATTGCACCCAGGGTCATATCATCCAATACTCCAAGAAGAGCAAGATCGAACCGTATTGAAAATTCCTGTGTGCTTCCAATCCAATTACTATCTGGAAGATAGATGTTTTTTACTATCCAGGCTGTGTCAGTAGAGAATTCTGATCGTGCACCAATATTTAGAAATACACCTTCGGGAAACGGGTCATAACTTATATGAACATATCCTCCACTATATAATACTTCAGAATTACCAGGTGAAAAATAGTCGAGTTGCTGAAAAGTAATATCAATTGTTTCGGAGGGCAAACCGTTATATTGGTTTAATAATATGGTATCAGGACTATTTAAGGCTCCTGTAGCTGTAATGATTATCTCTCCGGTTCGTCCTATTCCGGTATTTGCTTCATATGTGACATATACAGTAGCATTTCCTTCGCCTGTTACTGGCTCAATAATTATCCATTCGTAACTACCTACAATGGTCCAGGCCGGAGTAGCCGGGCCTTCAAAAAGAATTTCAAAAGAAGTTGTTCCTTCGCCTGATCCAACATCTATTGACTCAGGAAATAATACCATATAGGTTTCTTCTTGTCCATAACTGTTTGCTGTAAAAGAAAAACAAACCGATAATAATAGAATAAAAACGATAAGAGTTTTTCTCATTAAACCTGGATTATTCATAATATAATTTTTTAAGTTAATTGTGTAAATATTTATCAAGCAAAAAGGTGAGAGATGCCATTGCAGCACTACCCATTTGAAATTCTCTGATATTAATTTGTTCAAAACTGTCGTTTGGCGAATGATGCCAGTCGAAATACCTGTGGTTATCTGTAACCAGTCCGATTAGAACAGTATTAAATTGTTTTAAAGGGCCAATATCAACACCACCACCACCTCTGGCAATAAAATTAATGCCATAGGGTGAAAGTAAATTTCTGTGTTTTTGTATTTTCTCCAGAAGCCCGGCAGAAGCATCAACTGTAAAACCCACAGGAGTGGCACATCCTCTGTCGGCTTCCATAGCAACAATATGTTTTTCTCCTTTTCTTCTTACTTCATCGGCATATTTTGCCCCGCCACGTTGAGAAATCTCTTCATCCATAAACATTACTGCTCTGATCGATCTTTCCGGTTTAATTCCCAGCGTTTTAAAGATTCTCAGAATTTCAATCGACTGCATACAGCCTCCTCCATCATCGTGTGCGCCTTCACTGTTATCCCATGCATCAAGATGTCCTCCAATAACTATGTATTCATCAGGATATTTTGATCCTCTGATTTCTCCAATAGCATTATATGATTTTGTCTCAGGAAGATTCAAACACATTGTTTTAAAATAAAATTCCAGATCAGGATCATTCTTAAGCCATTTACTTAATAATTCTGCATGTTCAGTACAAATGGCAATAGCCGGAATAGAATCTATTCCTTCTGCATATCGCGTAACACCTGTATGTGGGTGTTTATCGATTGAAGCTGTAAGTGACCTGATAACAGCAGCTTTAGCTCCATATCCTGCAGCCAGGGAAGGCCCTTCGGTACGTTGCCATGCAGCTTTACCATATGCACCGAATGTGTTTATCAATTTGTTATCCAAAGCTTCATTAAAAAATACGATTTTTCCTTCAATATTTTTTCTGCCAAGTTGTTCGAGCTCCTGACGACTACTAATTTCTATTATCTTAGCTTTTAATCCAATACTTCCTGTTCCAACAGCAAGCCCCAGTGCACAAACCTCCACATCTCTCTGTCCATATTTTTCAGAAATAATTGTTCCTTCCTCAATATCACCCCTTATCCAGTTAACTACCATCATTTCCTGCATAAATACAGTGTCAAGATCCATTTCATCCATTTTTTCTTTGGCCCAGAATGCAGCTTTTATTGCTTCAGGAGCACAGGCTATTCTTCCTTTGAAGTTTTTAGTCAGGTATCTGAGGTTTTCGTAAGCTGTTCTGTTTGTCAAAGCTTCATCGTAAATCGACCGGATTAGTTTTTCATCGTTTTGTGAAAATGAGCTGTTGTAAGCGAAGCACAGAAATAGGTATAAGAAAAGGAATTTCATATTTGTTGATTATTTGGCTATTAATTTATGATAAATAACGGATATATAAAAGCCTAAT
>JBHOTF010000106.1:0-4413 GCA_042584005.1 Bacteroidota bacterium | reverse complement strand
TCGATCTTCAATCAAAATTACTTACAGTTATTCAGAATAAAGAGGTGTCAAGACTGGGATCAGCAAAAAAAATAGGCCTTGATTTCAGATTAATTACTGCTACTAATAAACCACTATTGGACATGGTTCATGAAGGAAATTTTAGAGAGGACCTTTTATACAGAGTTAATACTGTGCAAATTGAGTTGCCTCCCTTAAGATCAAGAAGAGAAGATATTCCATTGCTGGCAAACGGTTTTCTTATAGAATATAAAAAGAAATATCAGAGAACAAACCTTATGATTTCTGATGAAGCCATTGATAAATTACAAAATTACTCCTGGCCCGGAAATGTCAGAGAGCTAAGACATACAGTAGAGAAAACAGTTATTATGACTGATTCAGATAAGCTTAGTCCTGACGATTTCTTTTTTCCAAAAACTTCAAAAACTGTGAATCTGGAATCTAATTTTAATTTAGATGAGAATGAAAAAGATATTATTATCAGGGCTCTAAATCAATATAAGAGTAATATGAGTCAGGTAGCCAGAGAACTTGGAATTACAAGAGCTACTTTATACAGAAAATTAAAGAAATATGATATTTAGAAGATTTAATATAATTGTAATTTTCCAGATACTTCTTTTAATGGGAAGTATTTATTTGTTCTCTCTTGCAATAGCCGAGGAACGACTTAAAGTTACAGTGGCATATATATCGGCAATAATTATTTTCCAGATTATTATACTGATAAAAACAATACGACAAAATAATATTAATATAATTAATTTGTTAAAAACTTATAAAAGCCAGGATGTTGCTGCAAAATTACCTAAAATAACAGGGGGGAAATCTTTCAGGGAACTTTCTATTCTATTTGATGAGTTTGTTGATGAATTAGGACGTTTACGGAAAGAAAAAGAAAAAGAATATCAGTTTTTCAAAAACACTATCAGAAATGTTGGTACAGGCCTGGTTACTTTCAATGAACGTGGTTTAGTGAATTTGGTTAATGATGCCTTTCTGAAAATTTTTAATATTTCTGGAATAAATAATATTTCTGAATTGAATAAATTTTATCCGGACTTTGAGAAAACACTGTTTGATTTAAAAAGCGGAGAAGCTCAGATAATTAAATTTTTTGTTGATGAAGAGGCAGTTCAAGTATCAGTAAAAATGTCGGAGTTTGTAATTGAAGGGAAACGCCTAAAACTTGTTTCCTTTCAAAATCTTAAGAATGAACTGGCTCAGGAAGAGGCTGATAGCTGGCAAAAGCTTATTAGTGTTTTAAGGCATGAAATAATGAATTCTGTCGGCCCTATTTCATCATTAGTTTCAACATTGGTTGAAGATTATGAAGAAAGAATTAAAATTGAACCTGATTCGGAAACTGTAAACAATACT
This sequence comes from Bacteroidota bacterium, assembly GCA_042584005.1. Lineage (GTDB taxonomy): Bacteria > Bacteroidota > Bacteroidia > Bacteroidales > JBHOTF01 > JBHOTF01. The sequence continues at coordinate 3,030 of JBHOTF010000106.1, read as the reverse complement.
TTAATAGGTCTTAAAGCAATAGAGAAAAGAAGTGTAGGTCTTATCAATTTTGTTGAAGATTATAAAAAACTAACTAACCTTCCGGAGCCAATAATGGAAAATATTTCTTTAAGGAATTTCCTTTTAGATATAGGAAATTTAATGGAAACTGAATTTAAAGAAAGTAATATTGACTATTCAATAAATGTAACACCCGGTGATATAATGATTAATGCTGATGAAAGATTAATATCTCAGGTGTTGATTAATTTAATACGAAATTCAATAAACGCCTTAAAATCTACCGAAAAATATGAAGACTCGTCTAATTCTGTAAAGATTAATTGTTATAAACATATTCAGGGAAATATAATTATTGAAATAGAAGATAAGGGTCCCGGTATTTCAAGAGACCTGCTTGATAAAATATTTATGCCATTTTTCACAACCCGTGAAGAGGGCTCAGGTATTGGATTAAGTCTTTGCCGGCAAATCATGAAACTTCACCATGGAAGTATTTCAGTCAAATCCGAACCAGATATAAAAACCATTTTTACCCTAAAATTCTAATTATTGTCAATAATTTTCAATTTTCAATTATTCATACCTGAGAGTATCCACAGGATTTTTTCTTGCTGCATTAATTACATTCATACTAATAGTAATAATTACAATTAAACTTGTAATAATGAAGCTAATGACAACAATATATATTAACTGGTTCCTTTCTTTTACTCAGATCTCAAGGTATCTGCTGGCTTCTTTCTTGCTGCAATATTAATATTAATATTTATGGTTAATAATATGATCAAAGTTGATATCAGAAGGCTTGTGATTATTACTGTGATATCAATTGAAGTTCTGTAAGCATAATTCCGGAGCCAATTATTCATAATTATCCAAACAATTGGTTGAATAATAATATTTGCTATTACAGTTAATACAATAAATTCATTATTGATAAATGTAATTATTCTGAAGTTATTTGCTCCCAGGCATTTTCTGATCCCGATTTCTTTTGTTTTCAGTTGTACCATATATAATGAGAATCCAAATAGGCCCATTGCAGCAATAAATATTGCTATCAGGGTGAATATGATAATATTCCTTGCGAATAGTCTTTCAGATCCGTACAAATTGGTAATTTTCTGATCATAATATTGCACATTAAATGGAGCTTCTGAGTCAATCTTTCCATATTCATCTTCCACAAAACTTAATACCTTCTTAATTTTTTCAGGTTTATACCTGATAACTACCTCCATGAGAAAATCATTATTTGTAATACTAAGAATTATCGGAGGTATCAAATCTTGAACTGAATGCATGAAGAAATTCTTAATAACACCAATTATTTTATATTCTCTCATACCTCTTTTTATAATTTTTCCAACCGGATTGATTAATCCAAGTGCTTTTACACCCTCTTCGTTAATTATTACTGAATTGACCGAGTCGGATGCAAAGTCTCTTGAAAAACTTCTGCCATCTATTAATTTAAATCCTACAGTTTTTATAAAATCATATTTTATATCCAAAGCTTCCATTACAATATTCTTATCAGGATTTTCAGGATTTGTGTATGCCAATTTTCTAAAGGAAGATGTACTTGGCCCCCTAAAACAAGCGGAAGCATTAATAATATCAGGATTTTGCCTGATGGATTCAATAAATTGCGGATAAAGTTTGCTTAAAGGTTTTGTAATTTCATTATTACTGTTCATATAGCTGCAATCAAGACTTAATAGATTGTTTTGATTAAAACCATGGTCAATTGTTTTGGCGAAATTTATCTGCTTTATAATTACCGAACAGGAAAATATGAGTCCTGTGAAAATCATTATCTGTATGATTATTAATGATTTACCTAAATAGTTTCTGGATCCTTTAATGCCAAATTTCAGTTTTAATATGCCAACAGGTTTTAATTTTGAAAGGTATAATGCAATATAAGACCCTGATAACAAACCAATCGCTATGGTTATAATTATCATTAATAATAAATACCAGGAATCTTTAAAATAGTTGAGAATTAATTCTACTTTGAATAAATTATTAATTGACGGAATGAAAATTTCTACAAGAACAAGTGCTGTTGGTAGAGCAATTAAACTAATTAGAACTGACTCGTTTAAAATTTGCCTGATTATTTTTTGCCTGGATGCTCCGAAGATTTTTTTTAATGCAATTTCCTTGTTTCTGGAAGCAGACTGAGCAATAGATATAATAATATAATTTATGCATGAGATAAATATTATCAATATCCCGATAATAGAAAAAACTTTTACATCTTTTGGGTTTCCCTTCTTGATACTACCATCTTGATATCCTGATGATCGCAGATAAATGTCTTTAATATTCTGTAGTTTAATCTTGAATTCAAACACAGGATTATATTTGAGAGATAATGCAGATAATTCATCCTCTATCTTCTTAATATCTTGGTTTTTGTGAAGAAGAACGTAAGTATAACATTGTCTTGTATCATATTCGTTTTCATCATCTTTTTTAAAGCCCATTTTTCTTGCCAATTCGGCAGCTAATAAAATTTGAGGCCTGAATGTTGATAACCTTGGAATTTCTTCCATTACACCTGTTACCCGGAGCTCATAGGAATTATCTTTATCCCAAAGAATTATTGATTTTCCAATAGGATCTTCTTTACCAAAGTATTTCTCTGATATAGCTTTTGAAATGACAATTGAATATGGATTTTTTAAAGCCGAGCCAGGATTACCATATTCAAGATCAAATGACATAAGCTCAAAGAAATTGCTATCTACTAAATACATCTCACTTTCCGGGAAAAGATCATTATCTTTTTCCAGTTTTAATGGATTAATGAATTTTGATATGATCAGTAACTTTTCAATACCTGATGATTCCTCTAAAATCCTGTCGCCCAATGTATTTGCATGACTTGAAGTTACCAGTCCCCATTTTTCACTATCTGAAATTAACCTGTATATCCTGTCATTATTTTTATGAAACCTGTCATATCTTAAACTGTCAGAAACATATAGTAATATAATGAAACTTAAGGCCAGACCG
>JBHOTF010000105.1:0-4452 GCA_042584005.1 Bacteroidota bacterium | reverse complement strand
CCTGCAGGTTTTGCACTGGCATCAAATGTTATTTTGTATTCACCAGCCTGCATTCTCTCATTGACAAGTGTTGAAATTTTTTTACCAAAAACATCAAAAACTTTTAGTGACACAAAACTTTGATGATCAATGCCATAGGCAATTGTAGTTTTCGGGTAAAATGGATTTGGATAGTTTTGATCCAAATTGAAATTTTTTGGGAAAGAATGAAGGTGACTGGAAACATTGATTATTGAAGATAAGCTGTCAATAATTTGAGAATCAACCCAGTAATAATGTGTATAGGTGCTTGGAAAATGGTCTGAATGAGAACTTACAAAAAACAGGTATTTCCCATCACTGGTTAGCATGGGAAAGCGTTCAAAATTTTGTGTGTTTATTTTCTGTCCGAGATTGGCGGGATTGCTCCAGTGGCCACTGTTATCTTTAAAAGATACATAAAGATCAATTATACCTATATTATCTTCTCTATTTGCAGCTGCAAAGAGTAAATATTTATCCTGAAAATCAATGAATGGATCGAGCGTTATACCAGTATTTATTATTCCAGGTAGTGGTTCATATTTCTGATAGCTTCCATTAAAACACTTAGCACAATATATTTTTGCTGTTTCTCCTTCCTTTCTGCCGGAGAAATAAATATCACCGGCATTATTAATAGAAACAGGTCCGAGAGATGCCCAATTAGTATCAACAGTACTTTCTATCGGTTGAGGTTGACTCCAGCCTGTTTCTGTTTTTTCTGATGTCCAGACTGCTCTGACGGGCGTCCCGTTTAATCCATCATAAGGCTGAAGGGAACCAAATAATATGTGATTATCATCATTTAAAAATGTAAAATTTAATATACCATACTCAGATAATTCATTCTCCTCCTCTGCTATTAAAAGATTATCTCCATTAAAATCAGAATAATAAAGGGCTATGTTGCCATTAACAGTATCAGTGAAGCTTGTCCAATATAAACGGTTACCTTCATTTGAGAAAATCAATCTCGAATGTGGGTAAAAATGATTATCGATAATATCAGGAGCAAACCGAACAGGTATTGATCCGGGAATAGTTTGACCAAAATAAGTTAAGGACGAGTCTATGAAAGCTATTTCTTTTATCCATATATCTCCATTACCACTTCTTTTAGAGGCAAAAGCAATACTGCTTCCATCAGGTGACCATGAAGGGTATAGATCATCAGCAGGGTCATCTGTAAATTGAATGGCTTCACCACCCTCAACGGGAATGATCCAAATATCATAATTGCCGGATTCGTTTGAATCATAAGCAAGATATTTACTATCAGGTGACCAGCAAATAGAAAAATTAAAATCACCTGTTCTAATGATTTCCCGGGGATTTGTCCCATCGTAATTCATTATCCATACCCTACCCTCATTCCAATCACCTGTACGGTTTGATTTATAAGCTATGCTGGAACCGTCGGGTGAAATACTTGGTGCGTAATCCGAGCCGGGATTAGAGGTCAGTTTAGTTGGATTTTGTCCATCTACTGATATAACCCAGATATCAAGATTGCCATCATTCTGATTAGATGAATAGATAATTTCTGTTCCATTATGGTTCCAGGATGAAGTTTCATCAATTCCTGAATCAGGAGTAATTTGCTTTGGAGTTCCTCCAATTGATGGAATTATCCAAATATCCCTGTTTCCATTTCTTTCAGAATCAAAAACAATATTATCTCCTAATGGAGACCAGCCCGGGTGCATGTTATGGATATTGTCGAATGTGAGTTGGATCAGTGAATCTCCATCTGCTCGCATGCGCCATATTTCCATATTTGAAGTTCTGTTTGACATGAAACAGATGTGGGTTCCGTCAGGTGACCAATAGGGATCCCAATCACCGGAAGGATGGGTAGTAATTTGAGTAACTTTTTGCCCGTTGATGTTTATTGTTACAAGAATCAGCAATAATATTATAAAAGATTTCATATGTCTATTTTATCTAATTTTTAAAATTTTTCTTGTTAAATTCCGATCTTCATTGATTAGATTTATTATATAATTACCAGGTGGAATTTGATTTCCATCATTATTATTTCCATCCCAGATAACAGTCTCCCTGGTCAATGGTTGATAACCCTCAATGAGTGTTTTTACTTCTTCCCCAATAACATTATATATTTTCATTGATACTTTTGAGTTTTCTCTAACCTGATATTCGATATTAGTAGATCCATCAAAGGGATTCGGATAGGCCCTTAAACTTGTTTGTTTTTCCGGAGATTCATCAATAACAGTACTAAAAACAGGTTTCCAATCGGGATATGTGGCTTTAATATCAGATGGCATATTGGTGATTTTTCTATTATCCGTACCATCATTATTCATAATGTATATATCACCTCCGGAATTGTAAGCTAACATCGATCCATCAGGTGACCATGTTTGATTTGAACTCCCAATAATATTACTGTTAGTTAAACATTGCATATTCCGGCCACTGGAATCCATTACAGAGATGTCGTGTCGAAAGTTTTCGTTATTGATAGATGTAAAGGATATTTGTTCTCCATCAGGTGAATACTCAGGTATAAGTTTTCCTGTTGATATTGAATTGGTAATTTGTTGTTCATCGGATCCGTCCAGCTTGCAGGTACATATTTCATAATTCCCGTTTTTAGCTGAATGGTAAATTAATCGTAATCCATCGGGAGACCAATTTGGTGATCCGCCATTGATACCGATAGAATGCGGTTCACTACCATCCTGCTTCATTATCCAGATTTCCTCGACAATATTATCAATGTGAAAAGTTCTTGTGAATGCAAGATATTCTCCATCCGGTGACCATGAGGGGTTATGGTCCCACACTCCCTCAACATTTGTAAGTCTGGTGAAATTTGATTTATCTGAATCAATTACACAAATTGACCAGGTATTTTCATCATAAATACCATACATTGCCAATTTATCTGCATCAGGTGACCATCGTGGATAAGAAACTTCAATTGGTATTTCAGCGAATCTGGTATTGTTTGAACCATCAATATTGATTGTGTAGATTTTCCTGGGAATGTGAATGTCAGTTGGTTGGAAACAATAAACAATTATTAAATCCATATTAGAATTAATGGATTTGTTATTTAACTGAGAGTGCAGGTTTTCTGTTAAGAAAAAAAACAAAAAGAAAATGATATAAATAGTTGAAGTTTTCATGATTTGGTAAGAATTAGTTGTTTTGTTGTTATTACTCCATCAATTTGAATCAAAATCAAAAAAATTCCTGATACCAATTGGTTTCCTGAATTATCTGTTCCATTCCATACTATTGTTTTTCTTCCTGGGGTTTCATAGTTGTTAATAAGAGTTTTTACAACTTTTCCCTGAAGGTCATAAATCTTGAGTGAAACCATAGAATAGTCTGTAACCTGATATTCGATAGTGGTTGAATTTGAAAAAGGATTGGGATAAGATTTGAACTGAATTTCACCATTATCGATTGTTTCAATCCCGACAAAAAAAGGTTTTATACAGCGAAAACCTACATTGACATCCTTAAATGTAGAAAGGTAATGGTGGCGTTCATAACTATTCAGGTATTCAACATAGCTGCCAAAACTACCGCCGCGCGCTACGCGGTGCGTTGATGAATTGCTAAAAAAGCTATCTGTCCATTCCCAAACGTTACCTGCCATATCATATGCACCATATGGGCTAGGACTGTCTAGAACCTGGTAACCGTTATGATTATTGCCATTATAATAACCTACAGGTGTTGTTCCATTATCAAATGGATCACCGCTGTCCCAGTAATTTGCATTAATACCCGTTATTGTGTCTCCCCAGGGATAATCAAAATCGGTATTACCCCGGGCGGTTTTTTCCCATTCTTGTTCAGTGGGTAGTCTGTATCCATAATATTTTGCAAATGCATCGGCACCGAACCACGTAACAAAAATAACCGGGTGGTTTTCGTATCCGTTTTCTATACTAAACCGAGTTCCACTCCAAGTTATCTTTTTAACATTATAATTATCTACATTGCCATCCAAATCATAATACTCATACTCTCCGGCGATCCAGTTGTTATCACCCGTATAATGCCCTTTTACGCTAAGGTTTGTTACGATTACTTTACCATGAATATAAGCATCATTAAGGTATGCTACATACTCTTTATTAGTCACTTCGTATTTCATTATTTCGTAACCATAATTAATATTTACTATTTGATCGTTACTACTGTAAGTAAAATCTCCGGCAGGAATGCTTACCCAGTCAAATACTATTTCAGAAGGATTAGAAACATGTTTCCAGACAAAATTAATTTCTGTAATATCTGACGGTGGATTTGTTACATGGTGGGCATTACTTCCATCAAAGGGAATTTCTGTAGAATCAGTGATTTGAATGACTGTACCTGCACCTGAATTATTATCTGTTCCACCATACGTTTTTGTCCATAAAGTATCTGGTGGGGATTGAGTAA
>JBHOTF010000104.1:0-4552 GCA_042584005.1 Bacteroidota bacterium | reverse complement strand
ATATATATACTCTTATGATAATACATTTTGTTCTTGTTGAACCATTATATCCGGAAAATATTGGAGCTGCTGCCAGAGCAATTAAAACAATGGGATTTAATTCACTGAGACTTGTTAATCCCTGTAACCATCTTGCAGAGCCTGCCCGATGGTTGGCTCACGGCTCTATAGAATTATTAGAGGAGGCAGGTGTTTTTAATACTTTCGATCAGGCAGTTGAAGATATTGATTTTATTATTGGCACAACTTCTAAAATCAGGACCATAAAACAAGATTATTATCCGGCAAATAAAATTTATAGTCTTATTCAGGATAAAAAAGAAAGTATTAAAAATCTTGCACTGGTTTTTGGTGGGGAAGAATCAGGACTTAGTAATAAAATCCTTAAAAAATGTCATATTGCATCATCAATTCCGATGAAAAGCAAATACCCCTCACTAAACCTGGCCCAATCTGTTATGGTATATGCATATTCTGTTTCCGGTTTAGATAATACAATACCAGAATCTACAGATAATATTAATCAGATTCTTTCTTATAAGGAATTAAGATCAAAGACAAAAGAAATCCTAAATAAGATCGATATAAAGTCAAGTACAAATATTCACAGCCGGATAATGGAACGAATGGCAATACTTGGCCAGGATGATATTAATTTATTGCATTCTATTTGTAATGAGCTTAATAGGAAAATATAATATTAAATTAAAAAAATGACAATAAAATATCTTGAATATCTTAAAAGAATACAATCTCTCGCTAAAACTGGAATTATTTATGCAGAAAATCCTTATGATCTCGATAGATGTGAGGAAATAAACAAGTTAAGTCTGGAAATGCTTGCCTTATTGGGTAATACTATACCTGAAAAAATTGAACATCTGTATATGGATGATAAAACATATCCTACTCCAAAAGTTGATGTCAGGGGAGTGGTATTTAAGAATAAAAAAATTCTGATGGTCCAGGAAAAAACTGATTCATACTGGTCTCTTCCGGGAGGTTGGGCAGATATAGGATATTCAGCTTCTGAGATTGCTGAAAAAGAGGTTTTTGAAGAATCAGGACTTAAAGTAAAATCAAAAAAACTTTTAGCTGTTATGGATATAACAAAACACTATCATCCACCATCAGCTTATTATATATATAAGATTTTTATATTATGTGAAATAACAGGTGGAAAATTAAATAATGGCTATGAAACAAAAGACACAGGTTTTTTTGGATTAGATGAACTTCCGGAGCTTTCTACTCATAGAATTACAACAGACCAGATCAAAAATATGTTCGAATTTTATAATAATCCGGAAAAGCCGGCTCTTTTCGATTAAAATTGTTTTAAAATTTGTTCTCCTACTCCTATTCTGTATCCTTGAGAATAAAATATAATATCCGCGGCATCTGAAAGTACAACAACTACAGGATAATCTGCTGAATTAAGATCTGGAAGAACTTTTCTTAATCTGGTAAAGCCTGTATCTCCTATATCTGTTGCAAATAGCGATTTTTCAGGTAGTGAGGCATATTCTTCCATGTTGAATGAAGTATCCTTTGAACTCCCTGAAAACAAAAACACAATATTTCCACCCCATTTATCAAAATTCTGCTTTAACTCCTGCATATTTTTCAAAACATGCTTACTTGGCTCCTGTCCAAGATCGAGCCATATAAGAACTAATTCTTTATTATTCTGATAATCACTAAGGTAAACTTCAGTACCCGAAATTTCTTTAATATTTACTCCGGTTTCATATCTTCCATAGGAAATCTTTTCCTTTTTCTCTTTTCTAATTTTAATTACTACTCTTTTTTTCTCACCTGCTGTTAAATTAAAAAAACTAATATTAGTTAATACACTTCCATCAGCTATCCGATTTCCGGTAACAAGCATATAATAACCGGAATCAATTTCAATTTCCTTATTAAAATTGCTTAACTTCCTATTATAATCAAATTCTAAAGTATGATACTTTCCATTATCAAACCTGGCTAAAGTAAAATGAATATAATATTCAGGATCAATAGTATTATCAAAATTCAACAAACTTAAAAATGCTTTCTCCGGAATATTTTCTTTCCCTTTAAAATCTACGTCAAGCCATTCTCCATCTGAATAATATTGAACCACCTTCCTGCTTTGTTCATACCTGGCCGGTATTCCAAAACTGCGTAAGGTGGCTACTAAAAATATTTTTGCTGATAAAATATCTGCTTTTCTTATATCATATACGCCAACAGGACTTAAAGGCACCTCATAATAATTTGCATCTTCAATAATTGTAATATTTGATTTTATCCAGTCGGTAAGTATATTTATGTCTTTTCTGGTATCTTCAATAAAATTTTTGCCAAATTCTTTTTGTAAATAATACTTGTATGGCCTTAACATTTCAGTACTGATTCTCGGCCCCAGTATATAATTCACAAATATCTCTCTATCATATTTTTCATTAATACTATCGTTAAAAAGATTAATATTATTCAGATGATCCCAATATATACTTTCGTAATCCGGGTTGAGCGGCTCATTCTTCTCATAATAAACATCACGAAGATCCTTATTTGACAGGCTTGACAAAAAGTCGAGAGCCCATGGCCTTGACATATCAGTAAGACTTCCACAAAACTTAGAGATCTCCATCCAGTTACCTCTACTAAGTTTAATGAAATCCCAAACTCTTTCTCTGTCAAAATTCTGTTTATCAGCAATTGAATAGGCCTCTTCTTTTTTCATGAATGTTTTTTCATAATCAGCCCTCATTTTATTTTCCTGTTTAAGGCGATCAGAAATATCCTTATCTCCCTTATTGCCATCTTTTCGACTTATCGCAATTGGAGGAATAATATCCAGGTCGAGATTATATTCCCTGCCGGGATAGTTATCCAGCACAAGGCAAAGAGTATCAGTATTTTCAACAGTTATTTTCTGAAATGCAAAATTTTGGTTTTTCCCTGCCCATATTAACAGGTCGCCCAATCCGGTTTTAAAACTCACCATCCCGTTTGCTGGAGTAGTTTTTTTGCTAAGAGGATAAAATTCAGAATAATTATAAAGCTGAAATTCAACAAAAGCACCTTTAACAGCTTCTTGATTCTTATTAACCACCTTAACTGTAATGTTTCTTGTTTGGGCATAATGATCCAGCACATTTAATTCAGAATACAAATCTCTTTTTTCATTAACCTCCTCATTGCTTTCATAAAGTCCGAATGCCTTTGTATGAATTAACATTGCCCTTGCAGCAGGGTTAATAAACCAACCCATATCAAGATATGGATCAGGTTCGCAAGCCCCGAGTATTCTCCACTGACCATTTATCCATACTTCGACCCAGGCATGGTTATCATCACCATGGGCCCATCGCGGAGTATAAACCTGACGTGCTGGGATTCCAACAGCTCGCATAGCAGAAACTGTTAAAGTTGATTCTTCACCACATCGCCCAAATCCTGTTTTTATTGTTGCCATAGGACCTGATGTTCTGATATCAGCACCGCGATATGTTACTTTTTCATGACACCAATGATTTATTTCAAGAGCGGCATCCTCAATACTCAGGCTAGAAACTCTTTTTTTCAAATCATCATAATATGTTGCCCTGAAAGTATCCAGATTTTCATTATTAACCCTGTAAGGTAAAACAAAATGCCTAAAAATATCATCCGGAATGCTCTCCCCCCATGGCAGTTCCTTTCTGGCTTTCAATGAATAATGAACAATTTCCTTATAAAATTCACCTTTATAATCCGCAAGGTCTGATAAAGGCATGAAGGCAAAAAGAAATCTCAATGCTTCCTTCTCTTGTATAGTAAGCTTAGTATCAAATACTTCAAATAATTCTTCCGATCGATTTTTAGCTAGTTCTTTCTGTTTTAAAAACTGTTTTTCAACCTTTGCTCTGTATTTAGAATCTTTAATAAAATGATTATTGTTGCAGGAGGTTATTAATAGAATTAACATACATGGAATTAGATATTTAGGAACTTTTCTCATTTTTTGGTTTATTCAATATAAAACAAGATTCAGATAATACAGAAATACCATCTGAAATGATTCTTTTCTAATACAAATAAATAAAAGTAATATGGAAATTAAAACAATCTGCGTGATTTGTTTTGTTCAGGATATTTTTCAGCCTCCCATTCTTTTATAAGTTCTTTAAGATAAAAAACTGATACTGGTTTTGAAAGTTTACCATGATTGGTTGAAATAACCCCTATTAAATAACCTTTTGAATCAATAACAGGAGCACCACCCAATCCTATTTCATTTGCTTTCCCTTTCATGTCGATTAATATTTTCTCACCAAGTGAACCAACATATCGCCCTTCATAAATCTTTGCTTCACCTATATCATTTGCACCCCATCCAACAACATAAACTTTTTCCTTCTTTCTTATATGCCCTTCTCTAATTTTAAGAGGTTTTATTTTTTTAGAGTTTTTCTTTAATGAAAATAATAAAATATCCGATTGAAGAATATTTGTATTAATAATCTCTGTGGTGTCTTCATTAATAAGTTTATCAACAACAACTTGCTCTCTTGATTTA
>JBHOTF010000103.1:0-4555 GCA_042584005.1 Bacteroidota bacterium | reverse complement strand
CGAAAACATTTGTATTTTTTTCTAATCGTAGTGACACACTTTGTGTTAACAGACCCATAAAAAATGCTCCATTATTTATCCTGATCCATTTATTTGAATCGTCTTTAGAATATTTTAAAAAGATAGGAGTATTAATAAAAAGAATATCAAACACTCCTTCCGGAGGCATAATAGCTGATGTAACCTTATCACAAGAGTTTGTAAAAATCTCCCAATAAGATTCAACATGTTTTGAAAAATAACTATCAGGTATGTATTCTTTATAAAGCATTATTAATTTTATAAACCTACTCAATAAAGACTAAAAAATACAAATTTTGTTACAAATAATCAAGTCAAAAACCTATCAACAACAAGCTTTTGTGTAATGCAATAATATTACATCCAATACTCTTTTTCTGATCTATGTAAATCCTTGTGTTTCTCTTCTGGTCAATTCTTCGTATGTTCTAAAACAGGAATCTGCCCTTGTCAGTTGGCCATTGACTGTCAGCTTTCCAACTCCCTCTGTCTCACTTTGTTCGACACATCCATATTTAAGGGGGAGTTTTACTATACTTGTCCATTTTCATTTTATTATCCTGCAGAATTAAAGTTTTATAATTACATTTACGCTATGGCGTTTAGAAGTACTATAAAAACAAATGAAATGCCCTGGATCTTAATTCCCGGACTGTAACTGCATTCTTTTCCGGATTTATTATTACAAATTTATTTTTTATCATTAAAATTTCTAAAATATGAACAATATTATTGTATTAGGTGGAGGTATGGTAGGCAGTGCCATGGCAATTGATTTAGCCAAAAACCACAATGTAATGTTAACAGATATAAGTCAAACCGTATTAAATAAAGTAAAACAAAAATGCGAAACACTGACAACAAAACAACTCGATGTTACCAATATTGAAGATTTAAATCAAACTATTAAACAACATGATCTGGTGATTTGTGCAGTACCCGGATTTTTAGGTTTTCAAACTTTAAAGGCGATCATTGAAGCTGAAATGAATGTTATTGACATTTCATTCTTTGGTGAAAACTCTCTTGATTTAGATACTCTGGCTAAAGAAAAAAATGTTACAGCCATAGTTGATTGTGGTGTTGCCCCGGGTATGGATAATATACTTTTGGGTTATTATAATGAAAAAATGAAGCTTACAGATTTTGAATGCCTTGTTGGAGGTTTGCCAAAAGTAAAAAAATGGCCTTTCTGTTATAAAGCTCCTTTTTCTCCTGTTGACGTAATAGAAGAATATACTCGTCCGGCCCGTTATGTTGAGGCTGGCAATTTAGTTGTAAGAGAGCCTCTTACTGATTGTGAATATATAGAATTTGATAAGGTAGGAACATTAGAATCATTTAATTCTGATGGCTTACGGTCAATTATTTTTACTATGCCGCATATTCCTAATATGAAGGAAAAAACTCTTAGGTATCCGGGACATATTGAATATATCAAGGTATTAAAAGAAAGTGGTTTTTTCGATGAAAATAAAATTGATGTGAATGGTACTGAAATATCACCATTGGAATTTACCAGTAAAGTATTATTTAAGGAATGGAAACTTGGTGAAACAGAGGAAGAAATCACTGTTTTAAGGGTGACATTAAAAGGTGAAAATGAAAATGGCCTGATCGAAGAAATAGTTTATGAGCTTCATGATGAATATTGTGCAGAAACACAAACTTCATCAATGGCACGGACTACTGGTTATACAGCCACTGCAGCTGCAAATATGTTTTTAGACGGCTTATTTAGTGAAAAAGGTGTTTTCCCTCCTGAATTAGTTGGAAGACATGAAGCTTGTTTTCACTATATCGTAAAATACCTTGAAGAAAGAAATATATTTTATGTTAAAACACGCTAGTTTTTTTCATTTAAAAGAACTGGTTCTCCAAAACCAAGTTGATGCAGTTTACTCAACTGAGTAGCTGCATCGCCTACTATGAAATAATACATCTTTTCAGGATTAACATAATTTCTGGCTAGTGCCTGAATTTTCTCAACAGTCATATTTTGAACTATTTCTTCTCTTTGCTTTACATAATCGTAAGGCCAACCATAAGCACTAATATTCCTAAGCATATTAAGCTTTGCAGACATAGTTTCAAATGCTCTTGTATTACTTTTTATTAAAAAACCTTTAGTCACATCAAGATCATGTTCATTATAGTTCTTTGCATAATTATCAAGAATATCCTTAACCAGTTTAGCAGCATCAAATGTTACACTTGAACCAACACCACTTGAAATAGTAAAAGGCCCCGGTATAGTTGAACCAGAGAAAGAAGAACGTATTCCATATGTATATCCCTTACCTTCACGCAGTTGCTGGGTAAGTTGTGAAGCAAAACCGCCACCACCAAGAATATAATTCATTACAGTAGCCGGGTAATAATCAGAATTTGTAGCAGCAAGGGCAGGATACCCAAAATTAAATACAGACTGTTTTGCTCCCGGCACATCATAAAAATATACTTTTGATTTCTCAGGAGGGGCAGGCATTACATATACTGGAATTTTCACATCTATAGCATCCCAGTTTTTATCAATACTTTCCAGTGAGGCATAAACAGCGTCTTCATCAATATCTCCAACAACATGAAAAGCAGCAACTTTGGGAGACAGCTTTGTTGAATAATATGTTTTTAAGTCGTCCATTGTTATAGCTGGTACCGATTCTTTTGTTCCTAAAATATTATTTGAAAGTATATGATTCTCACCATAAATCAATTTTCTATAATAATTAGCGGCTATACTATTAGGACTGGCTTCTTGTTGTAAAATCTGACTTCCAACAGCTTGTTTAGCTAAATCAAGTTCTTTTTCATCCCAACGAGGTTCAAGTAAAATTTCCTGAACGAGGGCCATAGTTTTTAAATAATTGCGCGCTAATGTAGCTCCGCTTATTGTAATGTTCTCGTTAGTAGCTCTCACACCAATTGATGCTCCCAGTTCCTCAATAGCTTGTTCCAGCTCTTCTGTTGTTTTATTCTTCGTGCCTTTTGTCATTATACGAGCCATTAGATTAGACACACCAACTTTTTCAGGGTTCTCCAATAGCAAACCACCATTAATTGTCATATTAAATTGCACTAATGGAACTTCATCATTTTCAATACCATATATCTTCATGCCTGAGTTCATTTTATTCTCCCATACATCGGGAACAGAAAGCTCAGGTGCTTTTCCAACAGGCGGTTCAATAGTACGATCGAATGATGAAGGAGTTCTTTCATAAGGCACTCTTTCATTTAAATCAAATTCCTCTTCTACTATCTGGCTGATAATTTCTTCTTCAATATCAGCCTTTTTTGAATCTTTTAATATAAGGTTTGTTTTGCCTTTTGCCACAAAACTTGTCGCAACATAATTCTTGTCCTTGATATATTTCATATATACCCTCATAACATCATCTTCAGTAACATCAAGAATGTTTTGTATATCCTGATTGATGAAGCCTGGATCGCCGGCAAAAATCTGATATTGTGCAAGTTGAAATCCCTTTCCTAGTACACTCGACAAACTATTATAGAACGACATTTCCTGACCTGCTTTAATTCTGTTCAAATCTTTTTCAGGGATTCCATTTTCTTCAAATTCTTTAAAAGCAATATTTACTGCATCATATACATCATTAAGGTTTACTCCATCATATCCCCTCACACTTAACATAAGCTGTCCTGCAATTTCTGAGTTATTATTGTATAAGGAGGCATAAGAAGTTAACTGTTTGTCTTCTACCAGAACTTTATATAGTGGAGCTTTTTTCCCTTGTGAAAGATATGATGAAAGAACCTGAAGTGCATATGAATCCGGGTGATACATATATACAGATGGCCATGCTATGGTCAATACAGGAAGCCGGGCAAAAATATCTTCATGATAGATTTTCTTAGTCTCAGAAAGTACAAGCGGCTTCTTAATTATTTCCGGAATATCTTCTCCCCTCTTAATCTCACTGAAATATTTTTCCACCCAAATTTTAGCCTGGGAAGTATCAAAATCACCGGCAACAACCAGGGTTACATTATTTGGCACATACCATCTTGAATAAAAATCCTTTACATCCTGTAAGGTGGCATTTTGAATATCATCCAAAGAGCCTATAACCTGCCATGAATATGGATGTCCTTCAGGATAAAGATTTTTATCAATCAGATACGAAGTGTGTCCATAAGGTCGATTATCAACATTTTGTCTTTTTTCGTTCTTTACAACCTGTTTTTCCTTAGCGAGAACAGGATCAGTAACTGTATTTATGAAATATCCTATTTTTTCTGCCTCTGCCCAAATCATTTTTTCAAGTGCATCGTTTGGTACAGTTTGAAAATAATTTGTCCTATCTCTGCTGGTTGATCCATTTGCTCCTGAACCACCGATTCTTGCACTCATTTTATCAAGGCCTCCTTTACCAAGGTTCTAATAAATGTTCCAATAAATGAGCAAAGCCGGTTCTACCTTCCAGTTCACGACCGGAGCCTACATGGGCTGTTATTGCAACTGCAACAACAGGATCAGACCTGTCGATATGAAAAATAACGTTCAGTC
>JBHOTF010000102.1:0-4828 GCA_042584005.1 Bacteroidota bacterium | reverse complement strand
TTCTGTTTGTTCTTCTTGGTATTGTACTAATTACATCTTTGTTTATTAAGAGGCCCTGGTGCGATTTCCTATGCCCGGTTAATCCGGTATTTGTATATATTCGAAAGCTAAGAAATTTAATTCTGGAACCATGGAGAAAAAAGTGATCAAAGAATATTTTTTTGGAATCATATTTATTGTTCTGATTTTGGTTGAGCTTAATACTAATCTTTTTTCAAAAAATGGATCTGCAAATTCTAAAGGATTTGTAATTCAGCAGGAAAGCAAAATATATACAGATAGCCTTAATTCCGGCCAGGAAGACTATGATGAAGCAATATCTGATTTCGACCGGCAGGAATATTAATTCCTTTAACAAACTTTAACATCTTCTAACAGAAGAATTCTATAAACTTCGTTTACTTTTATAACTTATGTTCTTTAGGAAATCATTGATTATACTATTAGCTTACAATAATTAAGTATTTTGAATAGTGTAAATAAAGGAGTAAGAATTTTACTCAAATAATAAAACAATTATTAATCACTAAATCTTATAAAATGAAAAGTCTTACAAAATTTCTATTATTATTGATGTTGGTTATTGTGCCTTTTTCCTTTTTGTCTGCTCAATCACCAGAGAAAAAAGGATATGAAGCAATAACAGTTGATGCTGTCAAAGGACAGTTGGAATTTCTCGCATCCGAATGGATGGAAGGAAGAAATACTGGTTCAAAAGGAATCTTTCTTTCTGCAGATTATATTGCCAGTATGTTTAAAGTATATGGCTTAAAACCTGCCGGAGATATGAAAGCTCCAGACTTTAGAGGATATAGAAGAGGAAGCCCAAGGCCAACACCTCAAAAATCATATTTTCAGAATATTCCTATGGTTAAAACAACCCCGGGTGATGTTCAGGAATTTGCTGTTATTACCCAGGCAGGTAAAGGCGCCCAGGCTGTATCATTTAATTATGAAACTGATTTTTCAGTTCAAGCGGGAGAGGTAGGAACTGAATTTACTGCACCTGTAGTTTTTGTTGGATATGGCCTGGTTAATGAAGAAAAGGGTTATAATGATTATGATGGTATTGATGTGAAAGGAAAAGTTATTGTTAAAATTGCCGGATTTCCGGGTCATAAAGATACTTCATCACCAGCATATGAGAAATTTAAACCAGAAACTCCACAAGGTGGAAACACACGAATGACCAGGAACCGCAGAGGAGGAGGTGGCGGAGGAAATGCCAATGAAGCTGGAGCACTGGGTGTAATTACCATTAATCCAAATTCAAATCCTACTTTAGGTTGGACCAAGAATGTTTATCCTGAGAGATATAAAGACAGGTCGGGTTATGAAGGAGATGTTCCTATGGAACCAAGCTATAGATTGTCAATTCCCGGAGAAACTATACGGGCAGGGGCTGCAAGAATAACACTGACCATGCGTGCAGCAAATGAAATTTTAAGAAATTCAGGCCTTGATCTTGAAGCCTGGGAAAAAGATGTTGCTGAAAAGATTAAGGGGAATCCTATGGATCTTGCAGGTAAGTATATAAAAATGAAAACCACTGTTAAATCAGAAATGGTAAAAACCAGAAATGTTGTTGGAATGATTGAGGGTGAGGATCCATCTAAAATTGTTGTAGTAGGCGCACATTATGACCACCTTGGGAAACGTAGCGGATATATATATGATGGTGCTGATGATAATGGTTCAGGAACAGTTGGTGTTATGACCATTGCAAGGGCATGTGCAGCTACAGGTAAAAAACCTAAATATACAATTGTTTTTGCTGCATGGACAGGTGAAGAAAAAGGACTTCTTGGATCAAGATACTATGCTACACACCCACCTGTTCCAATAAAGGATGTTCTTTTTAATCTTAATATGGATATGATATCACGTTCAATTGCAACTGATACTGCAAAGGTTATGTGTGGAGTACAGTTTACAAATGCATATCCTATGCTTCAAACTATGACAGAAGATGTAAATAAGCAATATAAGCTGGGACTCAAGTTAAACTTCCGTGGATCAGAAGTTCCAAGTGGTGGAAGTGATTTTGCTTCTTTTGCAAGAGTAGGAGTGCCTGTTATCGGACTTATGGCAGCCATGCATCCGGAGTATCATACTCCCAAGGATGAACTTGGTTTGATAGAATGGGATAAGATGACCAATATTATCAGGTTTGCTTATGTTGATGTATGGAGAATTGCAAATGGTGCATTGAAAAAGTAGATTATTTACTAATATCTAAAAAGAGGCTGTCTCAAAACAACGAGGCAGCCTTATTTTATTTTTCGAGAATATTAACACGCCGCTGCATATTTTGCTTCGCAAAAAACGCTAAGGCGACTTAGTTTAATATCCTTTCCAAGCTTTAAGGCTTTTTTTTTAATCATACCTTAAACTGTCAGCAGGATTAGAATTTGCAATCTTAATTGATTGATAACTAATAGTAATAAAGCTAATAAGTACGGTTAACAAACCGGCACCTGCAAATATCCACCATGTAATAGAAGTTTTGTAATCAAATTCCTGTAACCATTTATTCATAAAATGCCAAACAAGAGGACAGGCAATAATAAAAGATAGAATTACCCACTTTGAAAAATTTCTTGAAAGTAAAATAATAATACTGCCTGTTGAAGCCCCATTTACTTTTCTCACACCGATTTCTTTTGTGCGGCGCTCAGCCATAAATGATGCAAGTCCGTATAAACCAAGGCAGGAAATAAATACAGCTAATAAAGTGAAGTAGGTTAGTATTTTGCTGAGATTTTTCTCTGAGGCATACAGATTTTCATATGAAGCATTCAGGTCAGTGAATTCATCAGGATCCATTTCAGGGTTAATGTCTTTCCAGACATCATTTATTGCAGACAATGTCTGCGCTGAATAACCATCTTTAAATTTTACAAGCATTACGCCACGGTTTGAAGTTGATTCCGGATTTTTTAGAATCCTGTATGCCTGTGGTTCAACTTTTTTATGAAGAGCCGAATAATTTATATTCTTTATCACACCGATTATTTCACCTGATATAACATTATCACTAAAACCACCCAATTTGCACCACTTGCCTATGGGATCAGTAATATTCATCATTTTAACAGCTTCCTCGTTTAGAATAAATGCCTTATCACTGTCGGTTTCATAGTCTCTGGAGAAGAACCTCCCTTCAATGAGTTTTATTTCCAGCATTTCAAACAGGTCAAAACCAACTGAAGGAAACAACATGTCAAGTTCAAATTCAGGGTCTTTTCCTTCCCAAACCAAACATCCGGCACATCTGTTGCTGCCACTATACCACGATGCATCCTGTGAAGAAACATATGATATAAAAGAGTTTTTCAGCAGGCTTTCTTTCACAATATCATATTTGCTTCCTATATTACCTTTTAATGGAATCTGAATAACATTTTCTTTATTAAAACCCAAATCTCTGTTTTTCATAAAGATCAGCTGTTTATAAACAATTGAAGTAGCACAAATGAGAATTATTGATATTGAGAACTGGAATATTACAAGACCAGTTCTTAGCCATGAAAATCCTTTTTTTGATTTTAGCGACAAATTAGATCTCAAAATATTAACTGCCTTGAACGATGAAAGAAAACCAGCAGGATAACTTCCGGCCAAAAGTCCGGTAATTACTAATATTCCGACCAATCCCAATATCGTTTGAGGATCACCAAATATATTCATGTTCAAATGTTTTCCTGTCAGATTATTAAACATAGGAAGAAATATTTCCACTAAAAGTATTGCCAGATCAAGAGCAATAAATGATATTAATAAGGATTCACCTAAAAACTGACCTACAAGTTGAGGCCTTCTTGCTCCAACAACCTTACGTATTCCTACTTCCTTTGAGCGTTTTTCTGAACGGGCAGTCGACAAATTAATATAATTGATACATGCAATTAGAAGAATAAAAAATGCAATAGCAGAAAATATATAAACAACTTTTTTACTTCCAACATCAGTATAATAATGATCAGTAGCTTTTATATTGCCAAGATGTATATCTGTAAGTGGACAAATACGAAATACTATTCCATCACTTACAACCTGAGGACAGTTATTGTTTTTCGCGATTTCAGTTATTTGATTATTTAGTTTTTGTTCGTTAATATTATCAGTGAGACTCATGAAAGTGGTTGTCATAAACATTCCCCAGTAAAATTTACCTCCTATAGCAAGATACAAATCTGTTGGAACAAGAAAATCAAACTTAATATGTGAATTGTCTGGTGGGTTTTGAATTACTCCGGTGACTGTTAATGCGTTATCTCCATAATTTATTATTTTACCTAAAGCCTCCTCTTGTCCAAAATATTTTAGGGCCATTTTTTTTGTAATGACAATATTGTAAGGTTCAGATAAGGCCGATTCTTTATTTCCTGAAACAAATGGAAAGGTGAAAACATCAAAAAATGTTGAATCAACAATAATTCCATTATTTTCTATATATATATGATTGTCATATTTGAATTCAGCACCACCAAATATTTGATTTATTCTAACAATATTTTTTATTTCAGGGATTTCGTCCTTTATGGCGGGGCCCAGTTGGCCAGGTCCTCCATCATAACCCTCTATCATATATCTCTGGCCATAACTTATAATCTTATATATATTTTTATGGCCTTTATGAAATTTATCGTAACTCAATTCATTTTGTACCCATAACAGAATAAGTATGGATGATGCAATACCAATAGATAGTCCTAAAATATTTATAAAAGAAAAGGAAGGATTCTTGAAAATATTTCTTATTGCCGTAGTAAAATAGTTTTTTATCATTCTAATAAATTTTTTATTTCAAATTCATTAGTTATTT
>JBHOTF010000101.1:0-4837 GCA_042584005.1 Bacteroidota bacterium | reverse complement strand
GAAAATCTAAAACATTATCTTTATAACTGAAATAATCAATTAAGAAATAAAATGAGCGGTAAATTCATCAATAGCATATCTCAGTTTTTTGCTCTCCTTGGAGTAAGTGTTTTTATTTTGATCAGCTGTCAGGGAACCCAAAAGGATGCCCGTGATGTTAAGCGACCAGCAGCCGTTGATCACAGTACAACTAAATACTTCCCCCCAATCGGGGATCAAAAGCTTGGAGATTGTACCTGCTGGTCATCCTGTTACTATTATAATACTTATACTCAGGCACGGGATCATGACCTGGATGCGTCGACCGGTGATCCGGAAGTTTTATGCAGTCCGCGTTTCCTGTTTTCCCAGATATCCCAGGGTACCGGAGGAGCCGAGTGTACCGAACATGCCATGGAACGTCTTTCGGAGCTCGGTTGTGCAAATGTTTCTGATTACCCTATGGATACTCATTATGCTGAATGGGCCGGTGAGGAAGCACGAATAGCCGCTCTTCGGAATCGTACTGGAAAGCTTTATAAGATCCGTGTCGATAATCCTGAAGGACTCGAAACGGTAAAACAGCATATTAGCAATGGCGGTTGTGCTACCACACGGGGATTATTCAGGGCAAATTATCCAACTTATGGAGAAAGTGCTACGGGGCCCGGGATTGACAAGGCTGTGATGTATGCCAAAGTTGGAGAGAATTACCTTCGACACTCATTGTGTATCTGTGGTTATGATGATGAAAAATCCTATGTCGACAACAGGGATGGAAAAACCTATTCGGGAGCCTTCCTTATTGCCAATAGTGAGGGACAACAATGGGGCAGTTACAACAGTACAGGAAAAGGAAGCAGAGGGTTTATCTGGGTTGCCTACAATATGTTCCTGGAAGGGACATTCGGGCTGTACGACCAGGATGATAATCCTTATAAGGACCACTGTTTCGATAATCCACCCTATCCGACAATCTATTTCCACGATGATCTGCCGGATTATAAACCCTCACTTTATGCAGTTGTAGGGATCAATCATGATAAAAGGAATATGCTTAGACTCAGAGGAGGGATTGGACCATCTGATTCTCCGGAATATATTGGATATGAAGCAATCGAGCCTACTAAGTATGGTCTGATTGCTATTGATGATACCAAACGAATTGTAATTGACTTGACCGATGGAGCCACAATGCTGGAAAGCCAAAATCTCAAACAAGTGTTTGTTGAGTTATTTATAAATTCTTCAGGCGGTAGCAATGCGACCATAACAAGTGCTGACTTTTACTACTCACCAAAAGCTGACGGGAATTACATTACATATTCATATAAGGATAAGATTGTTACAGTTGAACCTGGCAATACAGGATACGCTGTTGTTGAAATAAAAAAATAAGCTATGAAATCAAAGAAGTATAAAATGATGGACAAAAAGAAACTGAATTTCAGGATGCTAAGTGGATTAAATCCCATAGTGATTCTATTTGCCGGACTGTTTTTATTCAGTTGCGGACAGACTCCTGATTTATCTTGCCGCATTACAACACAAACCACAGCCACAACTCCAATAAGTCCTTTGCTCTACAGTCATTTTATTGAAATTGGTTTTGGCTATCAGATTGCCCCTATGCAGGCAGAGCGGTTTTTCAATAGAAGTTTTGAGCCCTTTTACCCCTACAATGGGAATACAAAAAACTCCTTTGGATTATTTGTTAATGGAGAAAAAAATATCACCGATTGGAGTGGTGAAGCCTGGTATCACAGCGGTTATGAGCACAATAGCTGGTTTGCAGCTCCCGGTAAAGCAAATAAACCGACAATCATAGAAGACGAATCTACATTTTTTTTTAATAAATCATCTATGATAAATGTTTTCCTTCAAGCAGAGCAAGGTGGATGTGGACATGGTGTACAGAGTGTTCGTGTTATCAATAATGAGTTAAAAAAATGGGGAGGCCTGGCCCAGGAGGGGAAATTTCTTGAGAATCGAAAGACCTATCACTTTAGCGGTTTTATGAAGTCTATTTCTGGTAGTCCTGAAATAGAAATCCGTTTATATCCGGAAGGAGAATGGGAAAAAGCAATATTCACAAAGACGATCATCCTTACCAGGAAGTATGAAAAATACAGCTGTGAGATACCTTATTCAGGGTCCACAGCCCAGATAACATTTGCTGTATTTATTGCCCCTCAAAGCACTATCGAAGTGGATGCCTTCTCCTTAATTCCAGAGGATCACTTTTATGGCTGGAAAAAAGCGATGGTCAAATCAGTGGAAAGGGTGAATCCGGGTTTAATCCGCTTTCCCGGAGGATGTTTTGCCTCTTTCTATGATTGGAAAAAAGGTGTGGGGGACAAAGATTTACGTCAGCCCGAACCCTCCTTCTATTGGGGCGGTCAGAATAATAATGATCTGGGAACAGATGAATTTGCCATGTTGTGCAATAAAGTTGGTGCCGAGATGATGTTCTGTGTTAATCTTTACCACCCGAAAAAAGAGAATTATGTGGGCAGAGATGCTTATAAAAAGCAGCATCCTGAGTTTGAATTAACCCAATTCACTGATCCTGAACAGGGTATGCTTAATGCTGCGGATTGGGTGGCTTATTGCAATCTGGAAGAGGGCGAACATCCCATGGCTGACTGGCGGGTGAAAAATGGCTATAAAAAACCCTTTAATGTTAAGTACTGGGAAATGGATAATGAGTCCCAGCGCTGGTACTCTGCAGAAGAATATGCCAGGGATGTTATCAGGTATTCCAGGGCCATGAAAGCAATCGATCCTGGCATTAAGATCGGCATGATTAGCTATGATTTTACCGAAAAGATTCCTGAGATGCTAGAGATTGCAGGTAAGCATATTGATTTTTTTGCTGACAGAGATGACGAAGAAGAGGGACGACTGGATCGAATGCTGGATATTATTAAAACCTATAACGCTGCCAATAATACAGATATCAAGTATTGTAATACTGAATGGCAGGTCCATTTATATTCAGCTAAGAATCCGAAAGAAGAAGTGGATGAACGCTTCCTGTATGGGCATAAAACTCTGATTAAAAGATCTATGGTGTTGGGAACATGGTTTTGTGGCTTAAAAGCTGCCGGATACCTGATGAATTGGCAAAGAAAAGGCAGCATTGTTGATTTTGTCAATTTTAATAATTTCTCCAATACACACGGACAAGCAGTTATTGAATCGCCTAAGGAGGGTGCCTATCTTACTGCACCCGGTATGGTTTACGAATTACTATCCCAGGCACCTGTCAGCTGGCCCCTTGAAATTGAGAATTACGAGGCCCGGCGTAGTGATATGTTTCAGGTACAGGCCGCCTATAGTATGAATAAAGACACTTTAGTGTTGTATGCTCTCAATCGAAGCGATTCTGTTAGAGTTGTGGATTTCGATTGTTCTTTATTAAAAAAGAATTTTTCTTCAATTAAGTTTTCAATGCTTGATGCCGATGATATTTTTGCCCGGAATAAAATTGATATGCCGGATGAAATACGAAGGAAAGACTGGGTGAAAAAGAGAAGGGGTAGGAAATTGATCATTTCTTGTCCACCTCGTTCATTAATCCAGGCAGTTTTAATACCAGAATTGTGAATACTTTATTGCTTTAGTTCAAACTTCGAAAATATCAAATAATGATCGGATGGAAATCTACCGGGCCAGTCTGTCTATAAACCCCTTGAATTTACTGCTGTCTCGGCTATTATTTATATATATTATTACATGTCGTTTTTTCAGTTTTCGTAATATTTCTTTTGTTTTTAAATCTGTTTATTTCAAAGAGGCTCTCATAATAACAACACCATTTAGTTTACTTCCTTTTCCTTGTGTATCTGCGACAAAATAGAAATAATCATCCACTATAACTCCGGTAGTAGGTGCACGTAAATCATCAGTATTTTTCTCTAGAATTTCACAACTTTTTAAATAGGTAGCATCTTCATTTAGCGAAAACCTACCAACCTGTGTTAATAACTCGTTCTGAATAGCATAGAGGTAATTATCTGAAAAATATAAACCGTCAATTCCGTAGGTATGAAAATCCTTTTTATGGTGTAGCGGAGTAAAAGATTTTGTTTTTATGTCTATTTTACAGATCCCGTAAATATCTTCTGTCGCATAGATTACTTTGCCGTCATCAGAAAGAGCTATACCATTTGAACCAAAAAACGATTTGCTTTTAAAAAACAATTCCAACTTATCCGAATCATGAGAAATTTTAAAAATTTTTCCGGTATCTGTGATATAAACATCTCCATTGGGATGAATAACCAGATCATTGAAAAAATGACGATTACCATCAGATGGTGTTGGATATTTTTTTATCAGCTTCCCGGATGAAAGGTCATATTTAAATATTTCACCATTTGCATTATTTTCATCATTGGAACAGGCCCATAAAGTACGTCGGACAGGGTCCACATGAATCCCATTTACAAAACCTAATCCATCCTGCTCGGCTTCTTTGGTAAAATTAATACTGTTTCCTGAATGATCAACCATAACTATTTTATTATCACTTCCAAGATAGAACATTTTTTCAACCGAATCATAGCTAATGCCTTCAGTACCTATTGTTTTATCTTTGACAGTAAAAGCTATCTGGCTTTTATGGATTGGTTTGTCAGAAATATTCATGATTTCAATTATATCCTGAAAATCTTTCTTTTTTCGAAGAGTGCTGAAGAATGGGTCGTTCATTGGATGAATTTCAAGCCAACGGACTTTAGATGTATATCCAAGCTGTGCGGATTTCTTCATGTATTTTAGTGCAATATCGCTCTTTCCCAATTTTTCATTCAGACGGGCAGCCAGGTAATTCATCACCGGGTGATGAGGATTT
>JBHOTF010000100.1:0-4888 GCA_042584005.1 Bacteroidota bacterium | reverse complement strand
AATGGATTATCAGATACACTGTTGTAACTAATCCATATCCACATGTAATTGTAATTAAATCTCTGCTCGACAATGCCTGTAAACCAAATGGCTTAAAAATAAATAGAAAGAAAAAAATAAATACTCCAAAAGCTACAGAACCAATAATATTCATAACAACATTTAAGTCAAGAGGATGTGGTTTATTAATTATTTCCCGTAGCTTATTGAAAAATATCATAGAATAGTAAATACAACAAATTAGATAATCTTAGCTGTTTAAAATTACACATTTTTTGTATTCGTTCCTTCTTTTTTTAAAAGTTTTCTTTTTAGTTTCTTTTCGTTTCTCCCTTGATTCTATCTGTCCGATAAGGTTTTATCTCATTAATTGAATACTCAGGACCATCGGAGCAGCTCTCTCCGGAGTAAACTGAGCATATGATTCCGAAAATGGCTGAGCAACAGAAACCGGAAGGTTAACATCACAAAATCAATACAAAAAAATTGAGTATCTTTATAACTGGTTTATACTATTTTTGATTCCAATCAGTTATTACTCCATTTTGCTGCTTTATTAATATTATCTCTCACTCCAGCAAATGATTTCTCATTGAATTACAAATAGTCAGGCACACATTAATTTGTTATATAACAAAATTCACAAAGGAGAACTCATGAAAAAACTAAGCTTAGGAGTAATTGGAACTTCAAGAAAAGAAGATGAAAAACGTGTACCAATTCATCCAGATCATCTATCACGTTTACCAGAGCATATTAGAAAACAATTAATTTTTGAAAAGGGATACGGTATACCTTTTGGTTTAGATGATGATTTTTTTGTTTCTCAAACTGGAGGAGTCGCTTCTCGTCATGAATTATTGGCTGAAACGGGCTCGGTTATTATTGCGAAACCAGTATTAGCAGATTTACAAGAAATACGTGAAGGAGGATTCATTTGGGGTTATCCGCATTGCGCACAACAAAACGACATTACACAAACTGCAATAAATCGAAAATTAACGCTAATTGCATTTGAGGATATGTTTGTTTGGTCTCCAGATGGTCAAATGGGCAGACATACCTTTTATAAGAATAATGAAATGGCAGGCTATTGCGCAGTTATCCATGCCTTACAATTAAGGGGCATTGATGGTCATTATGGTGACCAACGTAAAGTTATTATTTTTAGTTTTGGAGCAGTTAGTCGTGGAGCTATTTATGCCCTAAAAGCCCATGGTTTCAGAGATATTACAATTTGCATCCAAAGACCTGATTATGAAGTACGTGAAGAAATCTTAGATGTTCACTATGTTCGTATTCGTGAAGGCAAGAATGGGGAGGCCAGAATGGTAACTATTGAACACGATGGTACAGTTCGACCTTTATCCAATTTAATTAGCGAATCTGAAATAATTATTAATGGCACCTATCAGGATACTGATAATCCTATCAATTATGTTATAGAACAAGAGAAAGATATATTTAAATCAGGAAGTTTAATTATTGATGTTAGTTGTGATGAAGGTATGGGATTCTATTTTGCTAAACCTACAACTTTTAAAAATCCTATTCTGAATATTGAAAACATCGACTATTATGCAGTTGATCATACACCAAGTTATCTATGGGAAAGTGCTTCAAGGTCATTATCTGCAGCACTAATTATTTATTTACCAACAATTTTAGAAGGTCGTAAAAGCTGGATGACCAATCCCACAATTCAAAAGGCTATTAATATCTATGATGGGGTTATAAAAAAAGAATCCGTTTTAACTTTTCAGAATCGCTTGCCTGATTACCCTCATGATTTTATAAGAAGTTAACAGATTAGCGAAATAGGAATAGCTGAATGCTACATTC
Organism: Bacteroidota bacterium; assembly: GCA_042584005.1. Lineage (GTDB taxonomy): Bacteria > Bacteroidota > Bacteroidia > Bacteroidales > JBHOTF01 > JBHOTF01. The sequence continues at coordinate 3,046 of JBHOTF010000100.1, read as the reverse complement.
GGATGTTCATATCAAAAGTTATCTACTACTCGATTAATTTACCTTCGCTTGGTTTTATAGTTTTTATTTTGCTTACCTCAGTACTATTTCAAGATAACATCCAGGTAAACCGAATGACGCCCATATGTTTCATAAAAAGGTTTAAAAACAATACCGTCAATATTAAATAGCAACTGCTCAGAATCACCTGATATGGATTTACTTATATCTTTTGCATTTAATGTTAGCTTTCGCCATTCTTTTTGTGGCTCAGATTCCTGAGCTGCCAGTAAAACTGGTCCGTAAAACAAACTTGCAATATTTTGCTGATCCATAACTGGCTCTAAATAAAACTGAAACGGCATTTGTAATTCAATAGTATCCCCGTCTTTCCATTTACGGCTTAAAGTAAGATAGCTTCCTGGCACAGCTTTAACTTTTTCTTCCATCCCATTTATCTTCACAAAAAAGCCTTTAGTTGCCCAATGTGGCACACGTACATTAAGATCAAAATTGCCATTACCCTTAATGGTTAATTGTGTATGGTCTTCTTTTGGATAAGCAGTTGTTTGAGTCACTGTTATATTCTTTTGTGTCCATTCTAATGTTGAAGGCACATAAAGATTCACATACAAAGCCTGGTTGTCTGCACTTTTAAAATAAATTGAGTTTTGAAGTTTTGTACTACTCTCAAGAGCCGTACCATTACAACAAGAAAAACCTCCCATATTAGCATTACCAAACCGTTTTATAGAACCTGCTCTCAAGGGCACATGATATGTATTTGCAGGGCTGTTTTCCGCAACAGAAGCAAGAATGTGATTGTAAAGCCCACGCTCGTAATAATCCATTAACTCTGCACTCTGATTAAAGAGAAAAAGGTTTCTGGTCAATTTGAGCATATTATAGGTAGCACAAGTTTCATTCTGGCCACCAGCCGCGAAACCATTTTCGTAAAGTGTTGCCGGTTGGCTGGTAAAGCATTCCGCATTATTAGGGTTACGTGCTCCCGAAACTCCTCCAATACTGTACATATAATCATTAGTGGCCTTATTCCAGAAATTGTCCGCTATTTGATAATATTCCGGAGCATATGAAACACGATAAATTTCCAGTGCACCAATAATTTGAGGAATGTGCTGATTGACATGTAATCCACGGAACATATCTACATTTTTTGCTAGGCCATGAGAATGTTCAGCATCACCAAAAAATACTCTAATGTTATCAAATAATTTTGCAACTTTCAGATAATGAGGCTCGTTGGTTATCCTATGCAGTCTTGCCATAGCTTCGTTCATTCCTCCAAATTCTCCCGCAATGTATCTGTTCCACATACTAATAAGTGTATTGGTTGGCAACTGACTCATACGAGCATATACCCAGTCACCCATACCTTTTACTATTTCCAATGCATTTTCATTGCCACTTACTTCATAAATATCCATCAACCCTGCCAGGATTTTATGCAAGGTATAGTATGGTGCCCAGATTTTGGTATTATCCCCTCCATAGCTAGCTCCATTTTCTAACATAATAAACTGGTCAGGAGGATAGGCACTGATAAATCTTTTACCCCAATTCCAGTAATCTGTTCGTATACCTTCTACACTCAGATCTGAATCGAAGCCCGATTTACCCGGACCCGGGGGCACAGCTATTGGATCTGATACATATTCTCCTCCGGTTGTTAGTGGTTGTCCCGACATTTGTGATAATTTATACAGAGTATTCACCATATATTCCATCTTAACAGAAAAATCAGCCTGTAGTGACGAATCATAACTGGTACTTGCATATGCTTGAGCTAAAGCGCTAAGATAATGCCCTGTAGCATGACCGCGCAATTTAGTTTCCTGACTGTCCCATCCCCTTAGTGGTTCTGCTCCCTCAGGCTGTTCCTGCCCAAATGCATTACGAAACATATAAAGGAAATTGTCTGGATTTGTTTTGACAAGGCCTGTTATAAATTTATCACGGTTCTCAATAAATTTTGTTTTGTTATTATGAAGATCAGTGTTTAATAAAACCTGATCAAGATTAAAAACTTCCAGCTTACGATCTGGTGTAACAGGCTCTTTAGATTCTTTAACTATAACAATCGCATTTGGTTGTATGTTTGTTCCGGCAACACTTCCTGTTACTGTATATGTGCCAGGGCTAAGTACCTGACTATTATCCTCAGGTGCTGGCCAGAGCACTCTTACATTTGGTCCTTCAATATTATTGCTGTAAATGCCCTTAACATAACGTGGTAATCTTGGAAGATACCCCGCTATGGTCTCTACATGAATATCCGGAACACTGGTCAGAAATGCATTATACAACTGAGGAGTTGTTTCTGAAAACACTGGAAGATTCCGGTCTTGCTCACCTCTTCTTCTGACTACCGGTTCTTCCTTTTTCAAAGCATTATTATGAATCCTGGCAATTTGTCTTTCACTCAAAGGGATTCTATAGATTCGAAAATCATGCAATTTGGCATTTAAATATATATTTGAAGTCAATGATTTTCCTATATAAAGTTTATTATTTTTTTCTGACTTATTATCAAATAGTTGTTCTAACTCTACCGGTACATTCTCTGCCTTGCTGACTAACACTCCATTAAGGTAGGTCCTCAAAGTTTGGGATTGAACATCAATAACAATTGCCAAATGATTCCATTTATAAGCTTCTACCGCTGGTGATATTGAAGTGTACTTACCAGATTTAATTTTGATTTGAGCCTGATAACCTTCATTTTCTTTGGTTCCTGACGGAGCAGCAAAGAAATGCGACTTGCTATTTTTGCCAAAATCAAAAAATCGCTGCCCGCTTTTTGCAGAACGTAAGTAAATCCAACCAGAGATACTAATAGATTCTTCTCCTGTCACCGATTCTCCAGGAATTGAAATGAAGGCTTCATTATCTCCTGTTAAAGAAAGTACAATACCAAAGAGGGAATCTTCTACAAACTTGAAATCAGAGCCTTGAATGCTGCCATGTAAATTATTACGAGACCAATCTTTTACATCCCCTTTAAATGTATAACGAGCAATTAATCCTGTTTCTCCAATTCCGTCTA
>JBHOTF010000099.1:0-5193 GCA_042584005.1 Bacteroidota bacterium | reverse complement strand
GCATGTTCTTTCCTGATCTATCTATATGTTCTTCATGAAACAAGCTATAATAAATTCCATAAAGAAGCTGACAATATATACAGAATTAACACTTATATGAGTTTTGGGCAGGGAGAACTAATGCCATCAGCTACATCACATGTCCGTATTGGAGAATATATGAAAAATGATTATCCTGAAATTAAAGAATTTGCACGATTTAAAGATATAAGTCATTATTATGGCGGACAATTTATCTTTAATGATGGGATATATATAAAAGAAGAAAAATTCAGCCTTGTTGATGAAAATTTTTTCAAAATATTTTCATGGGAACTAATATCAGGGAACATCAATGAATTGTTAAATAACACTTATGATCTGGTTATTACCGAAGCCATGGCCATGAAGTATTTTAATACAGATAATCCTATAGGTGAATCCTTATTAATTAAAAATTTAACTGGAGAAAATTATTTTACCATTACAGGGATAATAAAGAATTTCCCATCTAATTCTACCCTTAGCACCAACTTTATTGGAAATATTAATATGGTCACAGCAGATTATGAAAACAGGGGATGGAATGGTGGTGGTTTTGAAACATATTTTCTATTAGATGAAAAATCAAATCCGGTAGAACTTGATGAAAAAATGAAAGTATTCTCTAATAAATATCATCCGGATATTAAGCATGAATACCATCTGCAAAGTATGAAAGATATATACTTTGGATCTTCATCTCTATCGTGGTATGATGACCCTCAGGGAAATAAAAATAATATAATATTATTCTCAATAATTGCATTATTAATACTTCTGATTGCCGGTATCAATTACATTATTATTGCTACTGCCAGATCTTCAATTAGAACAATTGAAATAGGTATTCGCAAAGTTGTCGGCGCCGGCAGAAAAGATCTTTTTAAACAAATTATGGGTGAATCTTTTCTTTTCTCATTTATTGCACTCCCATTTGCAATAATGATTACAGAACTACTTCTTCCAATTATGAATAATTTACTTGGTAAGGCAATGGAGATTAACTATGCAGAAAATTGGAAATTTATTATAGGAATGATTTTAATTACTTCCATAATTGGATTATTGTCGGGAAGTTATCTATCCTTTTATCTGTCAGGATTCAAACCGGAAAATATTCTAAGAAAAAGATTCACAAAAACAGAATCAAAATCAGTATTAAGAAAGACTTTAATAATTACACAATTAGTTATTTTTATTGTTCTGTTTATTTTTTCAGAAATAATCTATAAACAATTAAAATATATTCAAAAGGATGATCCTGGATTTACAACAGAAAATTTAATCGCTGTTATTCCTCCGCATGCTCATAATTTAGTTAGTTGCGCTCCATTTATTCAGGAAATTCAAGGTCATTCGTCAATATCAAATATCTCTGAAATAAACTGCGGATTATTTACAGCTGCTTCAACATTTTCAAATTTTAGAAGTTCAAGAGATTCTGAAAAAGAAATCAGGTTACAAGGTTTATTAGCCGATTATAATTTTGTTAATACATTAGGATTCAAAATTATTCAGGGAAGGGACTTTTTATCAGGTTTTTCATCCGATTCATCGGTTGTTATTCTTAATGAGACAGCGGTTAAAGAACTCGGCATAAAAGATCCAATCGGAAAAATAATAATTAGTGACACAACTGAAATAAAAATTATTGGAGTAGTTAAAGATTTTAATATCGGATCCTTACATGAAAAAATTCCTCCTCTTTACATAAGAATAAAAGAATCAAGATCCATGATTTGTCAGATAGCAATAAAAACTAAAACACCAATTTCAGAAGATTTAATTGATTTTTTGAAAGAAAAATGGGAGTTAGCCGGCCCAAATAGTTTTTTTGAATATAGTTTTTTCGATCAAAGTTTTAACAATCTTTATGCTGCAGACAGAAAATTTGGAAATACAATAAAATTATTCACCATACTTACAATTATTATTGCAGCATCAGGATTATTTGGTTTTTCAATATTCGTTTCAAAACAGAGAACTAAAGAAATTGGAATTAGGAAAGTTTATGGAGCTTCAGTAATATCTATTGTAAAAAAAATAACACAGGAATTTATTTTTCTTGTTTTTATAGCCAATATAATTTCAATTCCTTTTGCAATATTTATATCAAACAAATGGCTTAGTAATTTTGCCTATAAAGATGAAATAAATTTAATGCCATTTGTTATAGCATTTATTATTACTTCGCTAATAGTGTTCCTTACATTAATGTACAATACAATTAAGGCAGCTGGCAGTAATCCTGCAAAATCACTCAGGTATGAATAATTATATTATTTGTTAGTTTTATTTACATGGCCCTTCACAGCCATCCCAACAGAATGTGCAAAGCTTCTTTTTTGGAATACCTATAGCTTCAATCATATCATCAATTCTCTGATATTGCAAAGTATCAACAGATAATCTTTCTCTGATTTTTTCAATCATATCTATATACTTTGTTGAATCAGGATTTGAATATTCCTTCAGATTTATATCATTTTTCCCTTCAAGTTCCTGGACTGCCCTTCGTCCTGCAAGATCCATTTCAGAACGGGAACGTGAGAAATTAAGATATTTACAACCAAACAATAGCGGTGGACAGGCAGGCCGGATATGTATTTCTTTTGCACCAAAATCATAAATTCTACGAATAGTTTCTTGAAGTTGAGTGCCTCGTACAATTGAATCCTCACAGAATAACAAACGATGTCCTTTAGTTAGTTCAGGTATTGGAATAAGCTTCATTTTGGCAACAAGATCACGCATTGATTGAATCTGGGGCATAAAACTTCTTGGCCAGGTTGGAGTATATTTTACAAATGGACGCCTGTATTGAATACCAGCTTTTGTGGCATAACCAATAGCATGAGCAATACCTGAATCCGGAATACCACAAACGTAATCAACCTCAACATTATCCCTTTTTGCCAGTGCTGCTCCTGTTTTATACCTGCTATACTCAACATTTAATCCTTCATAAGATGAAGCCGGATAACCATAATATATCCATAAAAATGTACATATCTGCATTTCATCATTGGGTTCCTTAAGAACCTTAATACCATCTTGAGTAATCTGAACTATTTCTCCCGGTCCAAGATCTCTGATATATTCATAACCAAGATTTTGAAAAGCACAAGATTCTGTTGATACTGCATAACCATCATTATTTTTTGCTATAACCACAGGTGTCCTGCCATATTTATCTCTGGCAGCATATATACTGTCTTTTTTAAGGATTAATAATGAACTGGAGCCTTTTACATTTTCATGCACATTAATTATTCCTGATGATATGGAATCTTCCTGATTTATTAAAGTAGCAATTAATTCTGTCTGGTTAATTTCATCACCGCTAATTTCTGTAAAAAAAACTGCCTTGTTTCTCAGTGATTTTTTTTCCAGTTCTTCAACATTGTTTACCTTTCCCACATTAACAATACAATAATCTCCTAGATGTGATTTAATTACCAATGGCTGATTCTCATAATCACTAATAATTCCTATTCCAATCTTACCGGATATGTTCTTAATATCATCATCAAATTTACTTCTGAATTGGGTGTTAGAAATATCGTGAATAACTCTCTTAAATCCACTTTCATTTGCAACAGCTAAACCGCCACGGCGCGTACCCAGATGGCTGTGATAATCAGTGCCATAGAAAAGTTTGCCAACACAATCAGTTTTTGAAACTACACCAAAGAAGCCACTCATAATACTAATTCTCCTTTTTAATTATTAATAATATTTATTGGGCCTAAATTATCATTAAATATTTCCGTAAGATTCCAAACTGGAAAATTTTTATTAACAAGTTATCATATGTAAATAAATCGAGAATTACAGACAGCTGCTTAAGATTTACCCCATTTCGGTTTCCTTTTCTCAAGAAAGGCTTTCATCCCTTCCTGGGCTTCTGCAGAGATTCTTAAGCTGGCTATCAGATCAGATGTATGATTATATGCCGTTCTTAAATCCATTTCAGGAACATCCCTGAAAAGTTTTTTACACATAGCCATCGCATTTGGTCCATTTGCCAAAAGTTCTCTCGCTTTGATCTCTGCAATCTCCATTAAATTTTTATGATCCACAATTAGATTAACCAGGTTAATCTTTAATGCTTCTTCAGGAAAAAATCTTCTTCCCGACAAAAACAGTTCTTTTAAAGCTCCCTCTCCTGACTTTCTTAAAAGGTATGGTGAAATACAAGCAGGAACCACTCCAATTTTAACCTCTGAAAGACTAAATTGTGCTTTATCAGATGAAATAACAATGTCGGAAGCTGCAACAAAACCCATTCCCCCGCCAATTGCGGCACCATTAATTGCTGAAATTACAGGTTTATTAAGAGTATATATTTTGTAAAATACTTCAGATATCTTTTCTGAATCTTTCAGGTTTTTTTCATATGAATAATTTATTATTTCTTTCATCCATTTAAGATCAGCTCCTGCAGAAAAAGATTTTCCTTCCCCGGTAAACAATACAACTCTTATATCTTCATTATGATTAACTTTTTCAAGAATATCAGCAAGTTCTTCAAGCATTGTAGAATTAAATGCATTATGCACCATTGGACGATTTAACCATATGGTAATTATCCTGTCATTTATTTTGAATTTCAGGGTTTTATAGACAACTTCCATATTATAGTATTAGCTTGTTAACATATTAGTTTACCAACAATTGGGCAAATGCTTGGTTGTTCATCTATTAAAAATCATAACATCCTATATTTCTGGATATTACAAGACGTAAGATCTCCGATGTTCCTTCTCCTATTTCAAGAATTTTCTGATCACGGTAAAATCTTTCAATATTGTAGTCTTTCATAAGGCCATAACCTCCATGAATTTGTATAGCATTATTTACACATCTGTATGCTACTTCCGAACAATATAATTTTGCCATTGCAGAAAAATTTTTATAATCTTTTTTATTATCGCATAACCAGGCTGCTTTATACAATAAATTTCTGGCTGCTTCAATTTCAACAGCCATATCAGCCAATTTAAATGCATTTGCCTGAAAAGTTGAAATATATTTCCCAAATTGTTTTCTTTCTTTGGCATATTTTTTTGCCAGTTCATAAGCTCCCTGTGCACAACCAAGCCCCATAGCAGCAATAGAAAGCCGGCCCCTGTCGAGTGTTACAAGCATCTGCCTGAAACCTTCAACTGA
>JBHOTF010000098.1:0-5263 GCA_042584005.1 Bacteroidota bacterium | reverse complement strand
CCCGGCCTCATGCACAACCCTTACTCTTATTCTTTTCTTTCCGGTGAGATATGAAGCTAAATCTCCATAATTTCTGTTTTTTATTCTGAAAGTAATAATTGAGGATCGAAATTCTTTTTCTTCAGGAGATAAAATTTCCACCTCCGGAATTTTCTTCAGTCCGTCAACAAAATTCTCTGCCAATTTTCTATTATGAACTGCGATTTTTTTTAAGCCTATTGTTTGAAGAAATTCAGCTGCAGTTCCCAATCCCAGAAAATTTGCTTCATTTTGTGTTCCATATTCATATCGTTGAGCAGAGGGTTGAAAATTCAGTTCATTTTTCAGAATATCATATCCATCATCAGAATATGCTCCCACAACTGTTGGCTGCAAGGTATTAAGCAGTTCTTTTCTTACATATAAAAAACCTGTGCGTTTTGGTCCAAGAATCCATTTATGTCCACTTGATGTATAAAAATCAATATTAGAAGATTTAATATTCATAGGCATGGTTCCAAGTGCTTGTGCCCCGTCTACTGCAAACCAAATATTATTTTCCCGGGCCAAATTGCCAATTTCTTTTAATGGAAATACCTGACCTGTAGTGCATGTAATATGAGAAAGAAATATTAATCTGGTTCGACTATTAATCAACTTCGATATTTTCTCAATATTTCCATGTGCTTTTTTAAGATCAGGTTCAAATACTTTTAATACTACTCCGTCCCTTTTACTTTTATTAAGAAGTGGAACATGTAATGCAGGATGTTCATGTGTAGTACATATTATTTCATCGCCCTTTTTTAGTGGCAAACCATTTAATATTATATTAATCCCTTCTGTTGCAGTACCTATCAAAGCTAGTTCTTCTACTTCACAATCTGGATCGAAAAAGGCTGTACAAGTTTTTTTTATTTCAATCCACTTATTATGATCATAACCAGGCTTGGGATATTTTTCCAGATCGCTCATGCTTGTTTCTATTTTATTAAGCACAAGAGTTGGTGAAGATCCTATTCCTCCGGTATTTAAATAATAATAGTCTCCCGGGAAAATGAATTGTTCACGTATTATTTTCCAATATGCTTCATCATCTGCAGCTTCCAGCAATGAATTTTTCATAAGCGAGGGGGAAGCAAAAACATGGCCTGCTTTTCCAACCATTATTCCACCGGTAACAGCAGCTAATGAATTAATAAAATATCTTCTTTTCATTTTTCAAACAATATTGATACAATACTTTTTTCTTTAACTCTTTTTTCAAAGTTAACATATTTACTTTTTTCAATATTTTCAATTTTGAAATCAACAGTATTTTGATTCACTAATACTTTTTCAATGCTTTTATTAGGAGGAAGAAGTACATGAAAATTAATTTCGGTATCAATACAATTAATATTCAAATTTATCTTTTCTTTCTTATGTGAAAATTTATAATTAATAAAAGATTCTGACACATCATATTGAATATTTATTTCAGCTTCATTAATATCTGCGGATAACCATCTTGGCGATAATTTTATTTTTTTAAGTTGCTTAAATTTATCTTCAACTCCGGCCATTCCTTCTATCAATGCATATAACATTGCAGATGAGCCCCATCCATCTGTTGGCCGGGCTTCAGGACTTGTACTTGTATCTACGCTTGAAGGTGTGCCATCGGGGAAATACCATAAGAAGGTCTCATTATTTTCTGAGATCATTTTATAATATCTTTTTAAAATATCTGCACCATATTCTTCAAATCCATTATTAAATGCTGCCATGGCAAGTTCTCCTCCAACAAGTGGCATAATCCCTCCATTTATATATGCCCCTTTAACAAGCTTCTCATCTCCAAATATTCCATCAGGAAATGGAGGATCAATAGAGAACCACTCGGCAAATGCCTCGGTTTTCTTTTTGCGGTTTATATATTCCCTGATTATTGAAGCGGCCATTTTCTGATCTGTGATTCCACGATTAATATTCATCGGGTTACTAAGGCTTAATTGTAAAGACTCGTCAACTCCATCAATTTCAACCGGAGTTAATTTCATAAAATGTGTATAAAAAGAGCCATTCCAGCAAAGTTGATTTAACTTTTGCTTTATTTCATCTGCTTTTATTTCTGATTCCAGGGCTAATTCTTTTTTATCAAAATACCTGTATATCTGTGCAAGTTTTTTAAGGGCTTCATAATAACCACTGTTATCACCATGAAATATACCCCAGTATGTATCTTCATTAATCTGAAACTGGAGCCAGTCGTGTTTTCCTGCCGTATATGCAAAATCCCAGGTGTCGATTGTATAGGGACGTTTAATTAATTTTGTACTGTTATCAAATCGCCAATTATTACTGAATATATAGTGAAGGGCTTTCTCCATTTTTGGCAGAAGCTTCCTCATCCAGTCATCATTACCGGTAGCCTGCCAGGCTAAAAAAGCTGCTTTAATAAACCTGTACTCCACATCGGCTTCAACAGGAACTCTTACATATTTGGTCCAGTTTTCTTTTTCGCAAGGAAGTTTTTCAGGAAATGTTGTGAAATAATCAAATATTCGGCCATTATCAGCCTGTGTTTCTGCGAAGTGATCGATTGTACTTTTCAGATCAGGTTCAAAATATTTAAATCCCCTCATCATATCTGAATAATCCCTGATCCAAACAGACCGGGTATCCGGTGTTCTGTATCCCCGGATTTTAATATTATCTATGACTGTATTTAGGACATTCTTTTCAAGAAATGATTTTATCTTCGGATATAATAAATCATATTCAGGTCGTCCTGTTTTTATAAAGGTTTTATTTATCATCTGATTGAGACCATTAGCCACAATAGTAAAATTACAATTCCAACTAATATCCAGCTTCCTCCGAAACCAATATAATCCATTCTTGTTGGTTTCATTATTTCCCACTGGCTTCCCGGGAATATTTTATTTTTTTCAAACTTCTCAGGGTTTGCATATGATTCTTCCAATGCCTTTTTCTCTTCTTCAGGAGTAGATTGAACAGGAGTATGCATTTTAGCAAAAAACCTGTCCAGAATAACTTTTGGGATCGATTTTGTAAAAAATGAAATTATGAATAACAAAAGAAAAGGAAACAGAGCATCGAAAAGAAATCTTGTTGCCACCAATTGTGCTTTTGAAAAATTTGAAAAATCAATTCCAAACCAGGTAAGAACCCATATTTCGGCATGGAATCTTCCTATTCCAAGCTTTGGTGATAAAGGATCTGAAGTATCCTGACGGGCAATCTGTTCAAAAAATATTCCAACCGCTTCAACTCTATGTTGTTTTTCTATATTATCGCCGATATTAACTGCAAGGCCTGATTCAACATCTTCATTAATAGCCTCAACTGTAATTGTAACAGTTTTAGGATTTGTTTCAGCTAAAAATTTAGAATTTGTATTAACTGATTCCATTCCCTGAAATAAATTTGGTATTACAGCATAAATTATCAGGCATATAAAAGCCTGTATAAAAACTGCCCATTTTGTTAATCGGCGCCAAATAAAACCTAACCAGATTGAAGCTCCGAAAATTGCAGGAATTGATATAATATATTTGAATAATTCAAGCAGGTTATCAACAAGAAGAGCTACACCTATTCCGCCAACTAAAGTAACTCCGATAACTACTCTTCCAATATTTAAATAATGATTTTCCGATTTATCTGGTTTAAAAGGTTTATATAAATTCCGAATGAATAAGGCTGAATAAGAAACTGAACTGGCATCAAGAGATGACATATTAGCAGCAAGAATTCCAATTAGCATTAATCCTATAGCACCTGGAAAAAGCAGGTCTTTCGACATAAATCCCCATATCAGGTCAGGATCGTGAATTTGCCCGGCATATATCGCAATAGCTAATAATCCGGCAAGAGCCCAAAATATCATGATTATTCTTTTTGCGAACATACCACCTATCATTCCAATTCGTGCAGTATTTTCATTTGTGGCAGAGCCGGCAGTTTGCATACCGGAAGCTACTGCAACAATAGAGACCAGGTTTGCCAGCGCCATTGCTGCAATTGTATACCATGCATATTCGCTCATAGTTGCCGAACCAAATAATTCAAACATATAATCAGGCACATTTGCATGAAGTCCTGAAAAGCCACCTATCCTATTAAGTCCGATAGGAATAAGAATCGCTGAAAATATTATTATAAGAATCCCCTGTATTGCGTCAGTAATTGCAGCTGCTCTGAATCCACCCATCATTGTATATATTCCAACAATTAATGCATAAATCAGATAAAACCATACCTGATCGACATATGAAATGAAAGAGTGAAGTTCTCCTTTTTTATTTTTCTCAGTAAGTACCTCAAATCTTTCGGTTTGTTCAATACTAAGTCCTACTTCAAGCTCAGCTTTTAATGCCTGAAATTCTCTGAATTCCATAATACTGGTTTTTTCTTCAGGAGTACAAATCTCAATTGGTTTAGGTGTCATTGCCATCATTGTTTTGGCGGCCACCATATATCCTACACCACCACCAAGCAATGATAATAATAAAATAAATACGGCATAACTTCCCCCTAAAAGCTTGCTATTGAACCTTTCTGTAAAAAAATCACCAATGGTGGTCAGGCGGACTCTCCGAAAAAAAAATGTGGTGAACCAATAAAATGGAGTCAGGAAAAGAACCAGAAATTGTATCCACATTCCACCAATTCCCTGTCGGTAAATTTCTCTTGAAACAGCTACTGCCTGGTCGGCATTGGTAGAACAACCAAAATTTAAAAAAAACTGATAAAATTTCCCCAGCTTTCTACCTGCGAGAAAAAAATCATCAGTGGTTTTTGTTTTTTTTGCAGCTTTTTTGCCTATCCAAAGAATCAGAATAATAAAAATAAAAATTATCAGGATATCTAAGATGTGGAGCCCTAATAGCTGCATTTGCTTCTACGCTTTAATAAATAATGCTTTTATTATGTGTGTGACCATTTTTGGATTTTCTTTGAATCTTCTATATGAATATTTGAACCAGTCTTTGCCAAACGGAACATAAACCCTCATGACATGTCCTTTTTCAATAATTTTTCTTCGAAGTTCCGGAGTAACTCCCAATAACATCTGAAACTCATAATCAGTTTTATCACACTTATATTTCTCAATAAGCTCAAAAGCCGGCTTAACAAGATTTTTGTCATGCGTTGCGATACCAATATATAATTTTTTCTTCAATGCTAAATCAATATCATCAATATAATGTTCATTTATTTTTTCATATTTTTTATATGATATTTCATCTGACTCATTATAAATACCTTTGCAAAT
>JBHOTF010000097.1:0-5305 GCA_042584005.1 Bacteroidota bacterium | reverse complement strand
CTTGCGACCTTTAAATTAAAACCTGCAAGCCCTACAAGCAGAGGTGGTGGTGGCGATTCCAGCCTTGGCAGTGTTACTGTCGAATTGCACCATTCTATGATTGAATTACCGGAAAGACCTATGCTACCCCGGATTTTCGATAGCAGAGTAGGCTTTTTTGCAGGTACACATCAGGATTTTAGCTCTGACAAACATCAGGTTGAAGACATCAAATATATTAGAAGATGGCGTCTTGAAAAGAAAAATCCCGATCAGGAAGTTAGTGAGCCTGTAAAGCCAATTGTATATTATGTTGGCCGTGCAATTCCTGAAAAATGGCAAAAATATGTTAAGGAAGGTATTGAAATGTGGCAGCCTGTATTTGAAAAAGCCGGATTTAAAAATGCTATTATCGGTAAAATTGCACCTTCCGTTGAGGAAAATCCTGATTTTGATGCTGAAGATGTAAGATATTCAACTATTAGATGGCTTCCATCAACAATTGCCAATGCAATGGGCCCTCATGTTCAGGATCCAAGAACTGGTGAAATACTTGAAGCTGATATCAGGGTATGGCATAATGTACTAAGTCTTATCCGCGATTGGTATTTTGTTCAGGCTTCACCATCAAATCCTGAAGCTCAACAATTACCATTACCTGATAAATTAATGGGTGAATGCCTGAGATACGTAATTGCTCATGAAGTAGGCCACACACTGGGTATGCGTCATAACTTCAAAGCAACTTATTATTACGATGTTGAAAAATACCGTGACCCTGAATTCACAAAAAAATACGGATTGGAAGCATCAATAATGGACTATGGACGTTTTAATTATATTGCCCAACCAGGTGATGGTGCCAGCACGATACCATGTATTGCACCTTATGATTATTTCGCTATCGACTGGGCATATAGAGAATTTAAGGGAACAAAAACTGCTGAAGATGATATCCCCTATCTGAATAAAATTGCCGACAAACAACTGGATGAACCTATGTTCCGGTTCGGTGGTGGTTATGAAAATGGAGCTGTTGGCGGAGGCGATCCTCATGCACGTTCCGAAGACCTTGGTAATGACCCGATTAAGGCAACTTCTTATGGCTTGAAAAATATAGAATATATCACCGGATATCTTGTTAAAGCAAGTACTGAAAAAGATAAAGATTACACATTATTAAACCACATGTATGATGCTTTACTTGGCCAGTATTCCAGGGAATTGGGCCAGGTTGCGGCCTTAATTGGAGGAATAGAAATTGACAACCTTGTATATGGCCAGTCAGCAAATGTTTTCACACCCACATCAGCAATAGAACAAAAAGCAGCTGTTGATTTTATTCTGGATAAAGGTTTCCACACACCGGAATATTTAATAAAAGAAGATATAATAACACGAATTGGTATGCATGGCATTACTAATAAAATTTCAAGCAGTCAAAAAAGATTATTGAGTTCTATTTTGAGTGTTACTGTTGCCAACCGTATGCTTGATCTTGAAGCAACAGGCTTTAACAATTATTCTCTGGTTGATCTTATTGAAGATCTTAAAAAGGGTGTATTCGAAGAACTGGAGGAAAACAAACCTGAAATTTGTATATATAGAAGAAATCTGCAACGTGCTTTTGTTGAACAATTAATCAAATTTGGAACAGGTACAACAGCAGCCAAAAACGATTTACAGGCCATAGCACGGGGTACTCTGAAGAATTTGAACGAAGACTTTAAAAAGCAAATTAAAAAGGGCGGAAATGGAATCGAATATTTCCATTTTGTTGACTTATCAGAAATGATAGAAGTTGCTTTGGAAAATAAATAATATTTCTTTCATAATAGTTAATTAAAGCCCACTGAACATCAGTTGGGCTTTTTTCTATTGCTTATATATTCAGTTAATGTGAAAAACCAACCTGGATCACTTGATAGTGATTTTAGTGCTGATGGGAAACTTGACAATACATTTAATGGTGATGGTTTTGCCTGTGCCCTTTGTGTCATCAATAGTTAATCAAAACGAACATTTCCAAATTCATTAACCGTAGAATGTATTGACGGATCGGCAGAATTAATAATAATATTATCCAAAATCGTCACATATTTCGGTATACCTGGTTCATCATCCGATATATCCATCAACCAGGGAAAACGATCTTTCCATGGGGATTTTTCAATAGGCACAGCCGACAATCGTTGCCAAAGTTCGTTATCCGGATCCTCTATGTAGGGGATATACCAATTGAGCCCACGAGCATCGTACATAATCGAAGCCTTTGGACAATTAGTGATTTCATTCCCAATAATCCGGTTGTACCTTCCTCCTCCTACCAGAATTCCGGAAGGACAATCGTTAATATAGTTATTTAATACCACAATTCCAGAAGCCAAATCATCAAGATAAATAGCCCAGTTGTGATGATGAATAGCCTGACCCAGATTGAAGAAACTATTGTTCTTTATAACAGTCCCGCCCATGGTCCAATCGCGACCACAATAAATGGCACCAGCATCTGAAGTATCCCAACATACTCTTCTGATGTCATTCTTCTCGATCAGGTGATCATTCCCGCTAAACAATATGGCATTGTGCGGAGCATCAGCAATCTTGTTATGCGAAACAATATGACCAACACCCTGCAGGCTTACCGCGGGAGCATAGGTTTTTATATGCCGGGCAAAATCACTAATAGTGGATTTAGTAACAAAATGCCCGGCCGGAGTCAAAGATTCCCGGTTTCCACCCTCCAATCGCACTCCCGTAGCCCCAATGATATTGATTCTTGAGTCACTAACACCACAATTCATTCCACCAAAAATTTCAACAGCTGATTGTGCCAGCCGGTTAAGGTCACAAGACTGGATTATAACCGAATCCGAGTAGGTAACCTGTATCGCTAAACCATTGTGAACAGTAAATTCAATACCTTCAATTCTTACATTCCTGCAATTCTGAATGTCTATCAAAGTGAAATCTTTATACCCAATTTGTATAACAGGATTATCAGGTACTTTTTCGGGGAGTATCATCCTGATGGTTCCGGTTTCCCTATCAAAATAATATTCATACGGCTCATCCAAAATTTCCGGGACATTGATTGCATAAAACAGACCACCAGATGGTCCACCAATGCCATATCTATGAGGAGAGGCCATTTTAATCTCGCCTGTTTCATAATCAATAGACTCCACCCTGATCACCTCATCGTACCATTTGTAGCACCAATAACCACTTAAGTATAATGGAGAATTCAGATTTGGCCTGAGTTAACCGCCCTGGTAATCATATTTTGAAGGTCCATATCGCTATTACAAGCAGATATTATGCTGGTAATGAGCACAAAAGCGAAGAGTTTTCTTTTCATCCTAATAAATTTTAGATCTTGGTAAGGATAATATTATTATTATCGAAGAAAATCAGGTTGTGAATCATTACCTGTGTTCACTTTCCCAATCATCGTAGTTAATAAACTGATTGCCTTCCATAGTAAAAGCCGTAATTGAATCAGGATATCCCCACTCAGCAGGCCAACCCGGATTAGGCCACACGATTGTAGAATCCCGGTTAGCGAAGATCATATTTCCATATGGAGGTGTGTGGCTAATGGCTGCCATATCATCAACTACAAAAGTATTATTTAACAGCAGTACACCAGAAGCACGATGACCACGTATGCATGTATGAGATACATTGTAAATGAGATTATTCTCAATTAGATAACCTTTGCTTCCTTCATCAATAAACATACCATTGTTTGGTGACGCATGGTTGAGCTCAGATCTTAAAATATCATGTATCCGATTATCTCTGATCACCGATCCCGGCTGGAAACCCAGGGTATAAATTCCGCCGCCGTCACCAAGCATTTTCATTACATCGTATATATGGTTGCCTGATATTGTATTATCACGGGATGAACTGGGAACCGGATTCCACTGCCACCCAATTGAAATGCCTGTGTAAGGGTGATCGAAAACTTCATTATTGCTTATGGTAATATCTGTTCCGAACCCAATCCAGATCCCCACAGCCGATTGATAATGTCTACCTCCATGATTTACTTGTCCGTTAGTAAATGTAATCTGTTTAACCAATTCGGGGTTTTCACTTCCCGGATCATATGCAGTACCAATCATCAAGGAGTTTCCTCCAATATCTTCCAGGATCATTCCGTCAATCTGAATATCCCTGGAACCTTTCGTCACATACAAACCATTGGCACCTGTATGACTAATCTTACAATTATTGAAACTGCAATCAGAGGCCCACTTAACCAATATTGCCTCTTCTATCAGGGCTTCAGAGGATGAAAGTCCGGTACCCTGATTGTAAAAGAAACATGCCTGTCTTCCATCATGGCCAAAATCAGGTAACACATATGCAGCATAGCCGAAATTAATATCAGAAAAATGAACATTTTTTATTCTTGAATCCTTTTCTCCTGCCAGGTGGATTAATTTCTTGTGTACAGGAATAATAACTTCTGTATCTTCCGGCTGCTGACCCGACCGGGGTTTATAATATAATACTGCCTCATTTTTATCAAAAGCCCATTCTCCGGGCTGATCAATAAAATCATGGTGCCCTTCAAAATAACATGTAAAACGCTTGAAATAAGGTGCAAGCAAACCATTATAATTACCTTCAAAAATAGAAAACGGGGGTTTGAGCATTATACGCCCTGATTGTGTATCACATGCGGAGACCTGTTTCCTTAAGGTGGCCCAATCCTTAAAAATAATAATCTCAAAATCACCAGGATTATTAAACTTCTGCAGGGCCATTTTATCCTGAACCCATAAATCTAACTGCAAAAATCCCTTTTGATCACGTGTTCTGACTGTATAAACAGAATCAAGATACCATCGATTTATCTCCTCATCAATATTGGGTACCCTGGCCCGGGTTTGTCTTTCTCCATTAATATATAATTGCTGAATATCTGTTACATCTTCAATCTGTGACTTCCATATCCCATTCTCAATTGTCCAGTTATTAATCTTTTTCCCCCCGGAAATAAGCACTGATTCACCTTTATAGGCGGAATAACTCACTGAAAAACCATCCCCACCTCCGTCATTAGGACTCATAATCACAGGTTCTGTAAGAGAATATACTCCCTCCCTGAACAAAACCTCAATATCCAGACCGGGTGAACCGGATTTCTTTTCCCGAATCAGTTGCTGCACCTGAGGAATAGTTTGCACAGGTAACTTTTTTGTACCGGGATTCAGGTTATCACCTTCTGGAGAAACAAAAATTGTTACCTTCCCCGGCTGACAAGAAACCAGCACAAAAAACAAACTAAGTAAAAAAACGAACTGTTTAA
>JBHOTF010000096.1:0-5360 GCA_042584005.1 Bacteroidota bacterium | reverse complement strand
CGTTGTATTGTACCTGTAAATATCAGAGAATTAATACTGAATGAGTTTTCTGGTGAAGCAGCACTGCGTCATGTGGAGATATTATCAATTGATCGCGATCGACAGGCTGATGAATATGAAAATATGTTTTTTGAGGCGAAGTATATATCGGATATGGCTAAACAATATGGATTATCTGAGGTAAAAGTTGATTTTGTACCTTCAGGTGAAACCTGGGATGTTGAAGAGGCTGACTTATGGCTTATTGAACCTGTAAGGAAAAAAATTGCCGGTATGCATATTATTCCGGAAGCTATAGCTTCGGGGAGTAAAAATACTGATGTTGAAACTGAGGTAGTATTTGTTGGTTCAGGAAGAAATGCATATGAAGGTCTTGATGTTAAGGGTAAAATTGTTATTGGGAATAGTTCAGTTGGAGGTTTGTACAGCCAGGCTGTAGGACAACACGGAGCTGTGGGGGCTCTTGGAACTGGTAGTGCAGGTGTGAACTCCAACTATGTTGGATATTCGGAAGATCAGATTGGATGGCAATCAATACGAGGGGGAGGAGACAGTGGGTTTGGATTTGTTCTTTCGAAAAGACAATTTGAAGAGATAAGAAGATACCTTGAAAGAGGGCAAAAAGTAGTTATGCGGGCTCATATCAAATCTAAAATGTATCCTTATAGAATGAATATTAATTCTGCTGCTATTTTAGGTACTGATCCTAATGCAGGAGAGTTCATTATGGTGTCTCATTCTTTTGAAAGACTTGCCACTCCCGGGGCTAATGATAATTGTTCAGGAGTAGCAACAATGCTGGAGATAGCAAGAACCTTAAATCGCCTTATTGAAGATGGTGACCTGCCCAGGCCAAAAAGAACAATTCGTTTTTTGTGGGTACCTGAAATTTCAGGCTCAAGAGCATTTATGTATAAATATCCTGAGTTGGAAGATAAACTGCTGGCAGCAATGAACTTTGATATGTCGGGTGCTGATCTGGAACTTACTGACAGTTATCTCAGGATGAAAACAAATCCCGATTCGCATGCAAGTTATATGGACAACCTGATTGAGAATTTATTATTATATGTTGACCAGACCGATATTAGAACTCAATGGGGAAATAACTCACCATTTAATTACAGGATGGTACCTTATATCAGTGGTAGTGACCACACTATTTTTCATGCCGGAGGCATACCTGCAATGCAGTTTAATCACTGGACAGATAACTTTTACCATAGTAGTGAAGATCGTTCAAAATATGTAGATCCAACTGAATTAAAACGCTGTGGTTTTGTTGCAGCTGCCGGATTTTATTACATGGCAATTGCAGGGGAGAAAGAAGCTGGTGAACTTGCATGGGAGAGTTCTGCCGGAGGAGATAAATGGATGGCCGAAGTTAGCCGGCAGAGTATCCGCTTATTGGGAAATGATAAAGAAAAAATTCATGAGAGGTATAAAGCTGCTCAAAATAAGGTATACGGAGCTATGACAAGGGGAATAACCCAGGTTAATTCTGTACTGGAACTCTCTGATACAAAAAATGTAAAAGATTATTGCTCTCAATTGGTCGAAAATCTTGAATCAATGAGAACAGTTTATTTTAATAAATTAGAAATAGTTTATAATGAAAAATGTAAACAATTTGGTATAGTGCCAAAGAAGATCACCCAAACTGCTGATGAGAAAAAATATGATAAAATTATACCCCTGATGAAATACAATTATTATAGTCAGGAATACAGAGATGCCAGCAGGAGTAACACAGGAGGCAGATCACGTGGAGGTGGAGGAATGCCGCGTTCAGCCGGTAGTGAGATAACAGGTTTTATTAATGGTGAAAGAAGCATTACAGATATTTACAATCTTGTGAGGGCAGAATATGGAAATGTTACGACAGGGAATACTGAGCGAAAATTTGCTTATGAAGTAACTCCAAAAACTTCAGATGTTGAGTTAAAAGCTGTTGTTGATTACATTGAGGCAATGGAAAAAGCCGGATTAGTAGAAATAAAAAAATGATGTAATTTAGTCGCTTTGCTCCTGTTATTTGGTTTCGCCCAAGGGCTCAACCGTAATTCATAGTAATTTACTCGTTAACACTCGCGTAATTACCACTTAATTACTACCTAATTACCACTTAATTACCACTTAATTACCACTTAATTACTACTTAATTACCACTTAATTACTACTTAATTACCATTGAATTAATACAATTCCTTTTGGTGAAGAGTATTAATAAATAAAATATCGCCGGAAGTTTCATAATTCATAAATAATTCTATTCCGTCGTGTTTAATTGCTTCACTGCGGAAACCTACAAGTGTTAAT
The DNA here is from genome assembly GCA_042584005.1 of Bacteroidota bacterium. Taxonomy (GTDB): domain Bacteria; phylum Bacteroidota; class Bacteroidia; order Bacteroidales; family JBHOTF01; genus JBHOTF01. The sequence continues at coordinate 3,041 of JBHOTF010000096.1, read as the reverse complement.
CCTGATTCAGCTGATTTTTCATTAATAATCTTTTTAATATTATATCCCGGATTGATATGTATAGTTTCGATGTCGTTTTTTGAAATAGGAATTCTGCCATCATTTATAAGATCTATTAAATGTTCCTTGTTTTTTCCTATTTCGTCTTTCTCAGATAAGTAATAAACTTTTATTCTTCCCCTTTTCCAATCGGGATGTCCTAAGATAATATACCCCATAAGTATTAGCAGGTTGGCATTTTCAAGATCAGTATTTTTGATCCAGATATCTATTCCATTTTCATACCTGGTTTTATTACCAGAGCTTGCAAGAACACAGATATCAAAATTACCTGATTTAACAAGCGAATAATTATCAATAATCTGGTCGAGGTTTTTAGGATCGTCCTTTTGATACTCAAATATTACCATATTATTATCCAGTCCTGAGATACTTGGTAACTGAATAATTTGGGCAATGGCAGATGTATAGGATGGAGATATTAATGTGTCAATATAAACATTGTTCCTCTTTTTTTCTGTATTTTTAAGTAGTTCTTTAAGAGTTCTTTCCGAGTCTAAATGACTTTGTTGGGAGTAATATCCTTTTATCAGGTGAACATATGTCCCAAAACCATAATCGTGAGATATCCAGTTTAGAAGTTCAAAAGCATTTGCTCTGTCAAAAGAATCACTGCATACACAAATAGCTGATGGCCGCCATCTGTTTGCGCTTGCGGCTTTTTTTGATCTTTGGGCAAAGACATGGATTTTTCTGCTTATCTGGAAAACAACTCCCTGGAAAATGGCTTCTAGTCCCTGCCTGTCTTTATGGGTTCTGCTTATTACCAGGTAGATAATAATCATTAACACAATTGCTGCAATAGTATAAACAGTATTCATCTTAAACATTAACCATATGCTTAATACAAATCCGATAAGGCTGAAAATTTTTTTTGTTCGAAAAGAGGGTCGATAGGAAGGATCAGCACCATAATGATATAAAAATGATATTAAGTTAAGAGAACCATAGGTTATCATAAAGAACATTGATATTATCTGGGCAACAGCATTAACATTTCCCATGGCAACAAATATAAAAGCAATAAAAACTGTTATTAATGTTGCATTAAATGGTTCATTATTTTTTCTTTTTCCTTTGGAAATAAACTTATTAAAACTATTTATGGGCAAGGAGTTATCACGTCCTAATGCTTGTAATGTACGGGGGGCTACCATTATTGATCCGAGTGCAGATGATATTGTTGAAGCAGCTAATCCGAGTGGTATTATTATAGCACCACCTATGGCAATCTTACTCATTATCATCTGGTCGGAAATAAGGTCCTCGGGACTTGCAGAAACAGAAAATTTCCATGTAATGAAAATATAAATAATCATTCCAATAACTGTTGCAAGAATAGATCCAAGAGGTATAGATTTTGATGGTTTTTTCAAATCGCCTGATAATCCAACACCGGCTGTCATTCCTGTAAAAGCAGGGAAAACTATAGCAAAGACTATAAAAAAACTGTCCATATTTCTGAACGAATCAGACAGAAAATTAACATTCTCTGATCCGGCAAAATCTGTTTTACCAATAAAAAACATAATGAGGGAAACAAAAAGAATTCCAACTATAAAATAAAGAGCTTTAACTCCAAGATCAGCACCCTTTTTTAAGATTAAAAAAGATAATCCTGCCATGGCTGGCAAACTAATTACTTGCCGCGGTAATTCAAAACCAAATTTTGAGCTGAACCATTCAAAAAATGGTGAAAATGCTTCAGTGAATGCTATTACATAAAAGGCTACACTTATAGCCTGAGAAAAATATAAAGCAATACCAATTGTTGCACCTATATTTAACCCAAAAGACCTTGAAATAATGAAATATTCACCACCACCTTCAACTTTTTGATTTGTAGCTATTTCAGATAATGCAAGAGCTGTGGGAATAGTTACAAAATGGCCAATCAGTATAATAATAATAACTCCCCAGAACCCAAGTGTCCCTACGGCATAACCAAAGCGAAGAAAAAGAATAGCTCCGAGGATAGTTGCTATTGCGGTAAAAAATACCGGAGCTGTTCCAAAGCCTTTTTTCTGTTGATTCATTAATAAACTTTATTAATTCTTAATTTAATATTCTATAAGGACCACTCTTATTCCCATTGCCGGGATCTTTATTATTTGTGGGGCCTTGTCAATAATTTCTTCATCAAAATTACTTAAAAATATTCCAGTTGGTTCATTTTTCCATATAAATTCAAATTTTTCAGGCATTCCTCCTGAATTAAATAATTTAATTATTATACCTTTCCCTGATTCAAGCGGTTTGACAGATGTGACAATAATACCATTGTTATTTATTGTAAAAATGGATTCATATGATTTTGTGCCTTCTTTTACAGGAATGGCTATTAATGGCTGGTTTTGCTCAATTCCGAACTTTTCTGCATCAGATGGTATAAACTGTTTATGAGGCATTATTGAATATCTGAATTTTACCTCCCCTTGCTGTGCAGCACGATAATTTGTTTCCCAGTAATTATTCATTACATAAGAATAAAATAGTTGAGATTCTTCTATATGATTCAACCATCCATATACAACAGGATCAGTAGTAATATCGCCTATTTCAATCAGAGGTGCATCGGGTGAGGCCCAGGTAATACCATAATCCTGATTGGAAATATCAACCCAGTCTTCAACTGTAAAATAATTTTTACATGCACCTTCCAGCTGATCATGCTCAGGTCTGTAATAACCATAAACAATGTCAATATTCATCTTTCCTTCTTTTATGTTAAATGGAAAACCAAAATGAATACTTTCCTGATTGTATATTTTCTTTTTATCAACAGTGTTGATAATATTTATTCTGTTGATGCCGGAAAAAAGCTGTACTTCACGTGAAAGTTTATAACATCCTTCAGCTTCAGATTCAATTAACAATGATACGATAACCGGCCCCTTTTCCTTTATTTTGATCCTAACATTCTCAGTGCCAAAAGCTTTGTCGGGTTTTCTGCCCTTAATATAAAAATAAGAGTTCAATCC
>JBHOTF010000095.1:0-5491 GCA_042584005.1 Bacteroidota bacterium | reverse complement strand
TGTAGTAGTGGATTGGTATATTAGTTAAGTGGTTGAGTGGGATGCTGTAGGGTCAGATTTGTGTGCCTGTCCGTGGATCAAGTAAGATGAATATTAATAATATGTATAAAAATAAAAACAGATTAATTGCTTATACTGGTATCGGAGCAGCTTTAATAGCAGGTACATTATCATGTGATAATTCGGCTAAAAAGAAAATGAAAAGTATTTCAGAAGATCTGCCAAATATTATTTTCATAATGGCCGATGATCTGGGTTGGAAAGATGTTGGAGTATATGGTAGTAAATTCTATGAAACACCAAATATAAACAGACTTGCAGCTGATGGTATGATGTTTACAAATGCTTATGCACCTGCTTCAAATTGTGCACCCAGCCGGGCATGTATTCTTACCGGGCAAAATACTCCACGTCATGGAATATATACTGTCAGTCCTTCAGCAAGAGGAAATAAAAAAACAAGAAAAATTATACCTATAAAGAATACAAAAGTATTGGCCGATGAGAAAATTACAATAGCCGAAATTCTTAAAAAAAATGGATATAAAACTGCTAGTTTTGGGAAATGGCATTTAGGTGATGACCCTTGTACTCAGGGTTTTGATATTAATATTGGAGGAAATATAGCTGGCCATCCAAAATCGTATTTCAGCCCATATAAAAATACTAATATTCAAGATGGGCCCGAAGGTGAATATCTTACAGACAGAATTACTAATGAGGCAATAAGTTTTATAGAAAATAACAAGACAAATCCCTTTTTCCTGTATATCCCATATTTTGCCGTTCATTCACCTCTTCAACCAAAACAAGATTTATTAGAGAAATATAAATCAAAAGAAGTAGTTGACGGCCAGAAGAATGCAAAATATGCAGCTATGATTGAAGCGATGGACTATAACATAGGTAATATCCTAGATAAACTGGATGAGTTGAATCTATCTGATAATACTATTGTTGTGTTCTTTTCCGATAATGGAGGAATAGCAGCTATTTCACCTCAAACACCATTAAGAGCAGGTAAGGGTTCATATTACGAAGGGGGCATAAAAGAACCTCTTATAATAAAATGGCCTGCAAAAATAAAAGCAGCACAAATGAGTGATGAAATAGTTTCAGGACTGGATTTTTTTCCGACTTTTCTTGAAATGGCTGAAATTGATATTTCTGATGAATTAACTATTGACGGAGAAAGTATTATGCCTATACTATTAAATAAAGGGAAACTTAAAAGAAAAGCATTATACTGGCATTTCCCAATCTACCTTGAAGCATATAATCAGGCTAAAGATGATGGTAGAGATCCTTTATTCAGAACACGTCCTGGTACAGTTATGAGAATGGGCGACTGGAAATTACATGAATATTTTGAAGACGGAGGCCTGGAACTGTATAATTTGAAAAACGACCCTGGAGAAAGAATTAATCTTGCTAACGAAAATGCTGAAGTTCTTGGGCGCTTGCATAAAATGATGAAAAAGTGGAGAGAGGATATAAATGCTCCTGTACCTGTTGAAAAAAATCCGGATTATGATCCGACTTTTAAACCAAAAAAACGATAAGATATTTATGGGAAAAAGTAAATTAATATCTATCACTGGAATTGGCACAACAACATTGTTGGGCCTTGTTTCGTGTAATTCCGGTGAAAAGCAGATGAAAAATATTTCAGAAAACCTGCCTAATATAATTTTTATTATGGCAGATGATATGGGCTACGGTGATTTGAGCTGTCTTAATGATAATTCAAAAATCCTAACCCGGAATATGGATAGAATTGCTAATGAAGGAATTATATTTAGCGATGCTCATACTCCCTCTGCAGTGAGTACTCCGACACGATATGGTGTTTTAACCGGTAGGTATAGTTTTCGCACAAGGTTAAAAAGCGGAGTGCTTGTAGGGCATAGCAAATCTCTTATAGAACCTGGCAGGGAAACTGTTGCCTCATTATTAAAAAAATCTGATTACATCACAGCTTGTATCGGGAAATGGCATTTGGGCCTCGACTGGCAAAAAATAGATTCTGACAAGAAATTATTTGAAGGAAATGATTGGGATATTTCAAATACATCAAATGTTGATTATAATGCAGTTATTCATGGCGGCCCAACAGATCATGGTTTTGATTATTCGTATATAATACCTGCATCACTTGATATTGCTCCATATTGTTATATAAGCAATAAAAAAATTGTATCACCAATATCAGGTCATACACCCGATTATAGAAAAGAAAGAGGTGTTTGGTGGCGTCATGGTGATATTTCCGCAGGATTTAAACATGAAGAAGTAATGGATATGATTACTGATCAGGCAGTTGGGTTTATTAATTCTTGTTCGGAAAAAGAAAAGGAAAAACCTTTCTTTTTGTATTTTCCATTAACAGCGCCACATACTCCATGGCTTCCAACAAACGATGTTAACGGAACATCAGAGGCTGGTGTTTATGGCGATTTTGTAATGAAAGTAGATCAGACTGTTGGTAGAATTTTAAAGGCACTTGATGATAATAAAATATCTGAAAACACACTGATAATTGTTACAAGCGATAATGGATCGGACTGGACCAGGGAAGATATAGAAATGTGGAATCACAGAGCCAACTACCTTTATAGGGGTAGAAAATCGGATGTATGGGAAGGGGGACACAGAACTCCTTTTGTTGCACGATGGCCAAAAGTTATTTCAGCAGGCTCAAAATCTGATCAAGTAATTTGTTTAACCGATTTGTTTGCTACCTGTTTAGCAATAACGGGCAGGGAAGTAAATAATAATTCAGGAGAAGACTCATTTAATATTCTTCCGGAATTTATTTCGCAGAATAACAAAGAGAATATTCATCCTTCAATAATTCATCATTCGATTTCAGGAATGTTTTCTATAAGAAAGGGTAAATGGAAATTTATTGATGGAAAAGGATCAGGTGGATGGAGTTCAAATGGTGAAAACGAATTATCCCCCGGACAACTATATGACATGGAGAATGATTTTGAGGAAAAAAATAATCTTTATGATAAATATCCGGAAATAGTTAATGAGCTAAAGAAAGAACTGGAGCTGATAAAAAGTTGAAAATCCTTCTATAAAATTCAAATATTATCACAACATTTTTGCATTATTTTCGTAATAGCTAATAAGGTTAATATTTTTAACAGATTATAAGTCTTGGACTTGCTTTGTTAATTTTTTTTACTGTTAGATCTTTTCTATTAGGGTTTTGGTTAGGAAATAGGGTTTATTTTTAATGATTTTAACAGTTTTTTATAACGAAGCAAGTCCTTTCTTTTATATAAATTCATATCTTAGCATAGAGAAAAATCTGTTAATAATAATCTTAAAAAAAATATGCATCTCAAAAATTCTTCTACAATTGCTAAAATTACTGCTGCCGGTGTTTTTACCTTGTGTGGGTGTAGTGATTCGGGTCAAAAAACAGCAAAATTAAAAAATACAAAACCAAATATTATTTATATTCTGGCCGACGATCTGGGATATAGTGAACTTGGTTGTTACGGACAGGAGAAAATAAAAACTCCAAGCCTTGATAAACTTGCTGCGGATGGAATTCGTTTTACCCAACATTATTCCGGCAGTACTGTAAGCGCCCCATCCCGATGTGTATTGCTTACCGGCAAACATACTGGTAATTCCTTTGTGAGAGATAATTACGAAATGGGCGGATGGGCCGATGATGATGAAGGAGGACAGCTTGCTCTTCCTCCCGGTACTTTTACTATCGGATCAATGCTTAAGGATATTGGTTATAAAACTGCTGCTATTGGAAAATGGGGACTTGGAGGGCCTGGTTCTGAAGGGGTACCGAATAATCATGGCTTTGATCTGTTTTATGGTTATTTATGTCAGAAACAAGCACATAATTATTATCCCTCACATCTTTGGCTGAACCAGGAATGGGATACTCTGGCAAATGAGTATTTTATGCCGCATGAGAAACTCAAAGGAGATGAAAATGATCCGCGTTCCTATGATAAATTTAAAGGAGAAGATTACTCTCTGGATAAAATGGGCGATAAAGCACTTGAATTTATAAAGAATAACAAGAATAATCCTTTCTTCCTATATGTTCCATTTACTGTTCCTCATGTTTCTTTGCAGGTTCCCGATGAATATATAGAAGAATACGGATATGATTTTCCGGAAACACCATATAAGGGAGAAAAGGGATATTTGCCGCATCAATTTCCACGCGCAGCATATGCCGCAATGATAACCAGAATGGATGCTATAATTGGTGAAATAGTAAAATTGGTTAAGAATTTAGGACTTGATGATAATACACTAATAATGTTTTCAAGCGACAATGGTACAACTTTTAATGGTGGATCGGATGCAGAATTTTTCGAAAGTGTTAAACCTTTAAGTGGACTTAAATGCTCTGTATATGAAGGTGGTATAAGAGTTCCTATGATTGCATGCTGGCCCGGTAAAATTAAGCCCGGTGTTGTGTCAGATCATATTTCTGCTTTTTGGGATGTTTTGCCAACTATTTCAGAAATAACAGGTGCTGAAACACCAGCTGATATCGATGGTATATCAATGCTACCTACACTATTTGGTAAAGGAAATCAAAAGAAACACGATTATTTGTATTGGGAGTATCATTCAAGAGGTAGCAGTCAGGCGGTTAGAATGGACGAATGGAAAGCTGTTGTAAATAATATTACGAATACACCTGAAAAAGTAATTGAATTATATAACCTGAAAGATGATATTGCTGAGAAAAATGATGTTTCACAAGAAAATCCTGAGGTGATAGAAAAAATAAAAGAGATATTAAATTCAAGAACAGAATCTCATATTGAAAGATGGAATTTTAAAAAGAAAACAAAATAAAATATTTTATTATGAAAGCTAGAACAATTCGCTATATAGTCCTGTTAGTTCTGATTATTTTTATAGGAGGTATGTATAAAATGGTAAGAATAAAAGGTTGGTCGGATATGCCAAATATTCTTGATAAAAGTAAAGTAATGATTAATCTGGCTGCATATGATTTGCCGGTTCCATATACAATGAATAAGATTACAAAAATACGTGATCCTGAAAGAAATGATATGGTATTATTTCGTGCTCCGGAATCAAAAGGAGGAATCTTAATTGTTAAACGTTTGGTGGCTGGTCCCGGCGATCTGATTGAGATTCGTAATCATAAATTATCTATTAACGGAACATTTCTTACTTATATATATGATTTTGATAAAGAGTATGATAATATTCCAAAAGAACGCCTGTTAGCAAAAGAAATAGTATTGGAACAGGCTGGTAATTATGCAAGATATATCGCTTTGAATGAAAGAGATCCGGATAATGCCAATTTTGGTCCGCTGTTAATGCCTGACGATCAGTATTTTGTGCTGGGCGATAATCGTTCAAACAGTGAAGACTCCAGGCATTTTGGCACAATCCCGAGAAAAGATATACTCGGCAAACAGCTTAATCTGTTTAACAGAAACCAAGTGAGTACGGA
>JBHOTF010000094.1:0-5494 GCA_042584005.1 Bacteroidota bacterium | reverse complement strand
TGAGGAATCAAAGGATAATTGACAATTTATTAATATCTTTGAATAGGATTAGCATCATAAGACGATAATGCTTAATTAACCTTAATATATCTAAATATGAAAAACTCCCTCAAAATCCTGGCGAGTATGCTGATAATTATATTTTTTGTAATGCAATCATGCTCAAAACAGGAAGTTGCAATAACCGAAAACCCTGAAGAAAAGCCAGTCCCCTCACAAAATGAAAATAAAGAACTTAAAACTTATGAAGTTACTATTATTGATAGTGATAATTGGGAGCTATACTTCAATCATAAATATAATTATTCGCAAAATGTTTATTATGGTTCAGGCCTTATGAAATTTAGTTCTTATGGAACCAATTATGAAGCATCAGCTTCGATGATTAATCATAATCAATATGATATTTTCACCATGCTTAGTTATGATGAAAGATATAACTCATATCTGTTATACCTAATGAAATGGATTGATATAAGTTCTCCAGCTTCATCCGGAGCATATATATATATGAAGCCTGGGGGCTTCGCCTCCGATATAAATGCAAACTTAACAAATGGGACTATCAATACTCATACTGGGGGGGAATCTGCATTTAATAAGGATACAAAGAAGTCATTAGATCTATGGGTAAATAAGGAAAAGTCAATCGTCCCTAATGACTATGATATCTATATTGTGGATAGCGATGAGTGGAATATTTATTTGAATAAGGTTAGTTTCAGTAATGCATCTTACTATTATTATCGCGGTAAATTATTGTGGACTAAATATGGCGTTGATTATATTGGGGATGCAGCGGCCATTTATATTCCATCGAAAGATGCCTTTGGAATAATGGCAATAGACGATAGCAAAGATGATGCATTTCAATATAATGTACAATTTACTGACCCGACAACTAGTGTCTTAAAAGGTTTCTATTTTTATTTAAATCAGACTTATAGGTATGCAATAGATGCTGATTTATTAAAAGGGACAATAGGAAATCATACTCCCTCAGAGCCAAATGAGCCATTATTAAAAAATCAATCAGAATTAAGTATTAAAGCCAAAAATTAATTTTAAAATGCGAAAAATCAGTATATACCTATTAGCCTTTCTTTTTATTAGTTCAATACAGTCTTGTAAAAAGGATGAAGAACCCACAGTAAAAGAAATGATTAAAATTGGTGCACTTTTACCACTAACAGGAGATTTGTCAACCAAAGGATTAAATGCTAAAGCTGGATTGGAACTTGCTAAAATTGATATTAATGCATGGTTTGAAACCCAGGGGATTAATAAGGAGATAGAACTGGTAATTAAGGATACCAAAAATGACGCAATATATACTTTTGCACAATGCATAGGCCTGAATGAGGATAGCATAAATGTAATAATTGGGCCAATGATTTCTAATAATCTGGCGGCTATTAGAGATTTTTGTATTGAAAATAGTATTAGTTTAATTAGCCCTTCAAGCACCAATCCCGATCTGGCTATTTCAGATGATAATATATACAGACTGGCTCCGGATGATCACAATCAAGCTTCTGCTCTTGCAAAAACAATGTATGATGACGGGATCAGAAAACAAATAACCTTTATGAAACCTGGCTCCTGGGAAGAAACCCTAAATGATCAGCTCATTTTATCTTTCGAAGAATTAGGTGGTGAGGCATCAGGTGTGATACCCTACAATCCAAGAGTCACTGACAATTTTGAAAGTGATGTTATCAATCTTACAACTGCATTGACAGATTTATTAACAGGAACAACTGCAGAGAAAATTGCCATTCAGCTGATAAGTTTTGATGAAGGAGTAGCCATTATGGAAGAGTGTTTTGAAAATGATATTCTTTCACAGGTAAGATGGTATGGCAGCGATGGCTTCACACTCAGTAATAATCTATTGGATAATGAAAATGCTTCTGCTTTTGCTGTGAGCACAGAGTTATGCTCTCCATTATTTTCTGAGCCTGAATCTGACAAATACCTTCAAACCAAATCTCAAATAGAAGAAAAATCAGGGTTAACAGCTGACATTTACGCGGTTAATGCCTATGATGCTTGCTGGATTGCTGCCCTAGCCCTTAACAATATGAATAATTACAGTGCTTCTTCATTCGATATACAATTGAATTTGGAGCTGGATGATTATACTGCTGCTTCCGGACCTATTGAGCTTAATGAGTTTGGCGACCGCACAAATGTACTATTTGATATATGGCAGGTTGTGTTTAAAGATGGTGAGTATGTTTGGGAAAAAATCTCTACTATATAAATCATAGAGAAAAAACAATAAATTATTTGTTCTAATACTTAATAAATTTCTTCGAAACCGCGACCATGCCGGCCATCCTAAGTTGTATTACATACATTCCGGATATCAGGGATGAAACATCAAGATTGTATCGCTTTTCTTGTAAACCTGAAATATATTTCAACTTTTGGCCCTGCATATTATAAATAACGATTTCTGAAATATCATCACCGGCTTCAACAAACAATTTATCCTTAGCAGGTTGAGGATATATCTTTATTTCATTATTAATACTTAATGTATTTATTCCTATTGATGAATTTTCATCATTATACCAATGTTCAACAAGCTGCCATCCACCATGGACAAAGTACTTTCTATAATCCTTCCCCTGCAATTCCATATTATCTGGATTATGATTTATTCCGAATTTATATTCCAGTTCCTGTCCCGGATCAATTCCAATTATTGCAAAACTATATACAAAATCATCATCATATTCTTTGTTTGACAAATTCCCAAACCATTGATTAACATTTCCTTTAACATCAACACTATCATATTCAGGAGAAAAAACTCCTATTTCATTCTGATATGACATATTTACCTTGATAAGAACTATTGCTTTATTATAATCGGAATTGGAATATCCCGGGGTTCCAAAATTGCTGCTAATAAAACTCCCTGATCCATCTGTTATCCTGGCCAAAGGCATATCAGATTCACTATTGCCAAAAAAATCACCATCAATTAAATAATACTCTTTTTCTGATTTTTCATATAAACCTAAAAATTCTCCGGATTTATTAATACTGAAAGAAATATGGCTAACACCTTGTTCTTCCTGACTATCAGCCCATAACACAGCAAATTCACCAGGCTCAATAATCGGATTACCTTTAAGACAATATTTCCCGGGATTATCAGGGTTATCTGTAATATAAATGTTTTGAAAACTTACAGGAATATCTCCCTGATTGTATATTTCAATCCAATCGTCGAACTGGCCAAACCTATCAACCACATAATTTTTATTGCTTGCCATAAACTCATTTATCACAAGTTGAATATCTGAATATGGTTTAACAATTAATGTGTAATAATCACATTTGGGACTGGTTGAAATATTTCCATTAATATCTTCTGCACTTATAAAATAATCTAATATCCCCCCGGAAAAGAATGCATCTATTTCTGCTTCAAAAAGATTATAATCTTCCAATATTAAAGTCATATTTATACTATCCCACTCAGTATTATCTCTCCTGAAATGAAAAAAATTTGCAACAGCTAAAACATTTTCATCTTCAATACAGGACTGAATATTTATTGGCTGACCAGTAATTCCATCAGGATATATAAGTTTTGAAATTATTGGTGCAGCATCAATTATTCCTATAGCCAAATCAATGGAATTTATTCTGGTTATTATATATGGTTTCAAACCATAAGTAACGTGATCATCAATCAGCCTTCCAGTATACGATTGAAGAAAATCTTCATAAGTCCATTCAAAGTCTTGACTCCTATATGGATCGTCAATAACAACAGGGGAAATCATATCCTTAATTCTGTCTGTTTCAATAAAAAATGCATCGGGCCTAACAATATTATCAACCAGATATTTCAAATAATATGAAAATTCTTCCTTGTATTTTTCATTGCTAATTATTTTAGTATATAATGGTCTTTGTTCGTTTTGCGGCGACCAATTATAAATATCGCGTAAAGCCCAATCTATATTATACCAGTCTATTCCCATTGTATTATCCAGATCGTATGGTATAAATTCAAATAATCCTGTTTCAGCATTTTTATACAGATAAAAATTATTCTGGTTATACAAGGGCCCGTCCCAGTTTCCTATAAATACATCAACCGCAATAGCTTTAATCAGGGAATTAACATTAATAACTTTTTCCAGCTCACACGGAAGTTCCTCATCAGATGTATTATTTAGTACATCAATAAAATGAGCTAAATCGCTATAATCATCTGTTTCTGTATTAATTTTCAGCTCATAGCCCCTGCGTCCATTTACAGAATACTTATACAAATTCTGATCATCACCAAGATATGTAAGTGGTGCCGGCCATAAACATTTATATAGATTACCATCATTATTACCAAAACGTTTATTCACGTACTCCTCATCAATATGTTCCACATTAATGTAAATACCATAATACTCATTGTTAATATACAATTCAACATGATTTGCCCTGGCTGCAGGAATATTCATATCCCGACATATGTTCCAGCATAATTTTGAACGTATTATTGAAGGATCATTATGTTCGCCATTTATATTCATCTTCTCCAGTCCATGAAACTTTTGGCCCTTCACAAAAGAATTAAAAGATATTTTAAATGATTTTTTCTTTGACAACCTTGATGTATTCCCCCTCAGCCTGAAACCCACACTATCAACTGTTTCAGCTTCCTTCCCATTATTAAATGTAAATCTGGCCGGATATTCAGTGTTAAGTGCAGGATTAGAAAATATTGCATCAAGATCTAATGGTTCAATAAAAATATCAATTCTTGATACTACTTTATCATTAAATACAAAACCCGCATCAGGATTAATGTTTTGACCATTACATATAGGATATACAATGAACAGAAATAGTTTAAGAAAAATTAATTTCTTCAATTCTTAACATTTTTTATTATCAACGATTTCCACAATAAATAGCCCTTTCCTATCAGGTGAAGGCCATCGTTAGTAAACTCAGGGTTTAAATAATTCTTTTCTGTTATGAAGCTGCTGTGTAAATCCACATAATTCATATTGTTGTTTCCACAATAATTTTTAAGATATTTATTTATTTTAATTACCTCTTTTGTTTTATCCGTATGGGTTTTAAATAACCCAAAATCAGGGTTCACAGGTAAAATACTTTGTAAATATATCTCGGTTGAAGGAGATTCATTTTTTATCCTCTCGACAATTTTAACAATATTTTTCTTTACATAATTAACCGATTTACCTCCACCCAGATCATTTATTCCTATCATCAGAAAAACTTTCAAAGGTTTTGAATCCAGAACTTCATCAAGCCTGTCAAGAATACCTTCAGTCCTATCACCACTAATTCCTCTGTTTATTGCTCTGGGTTCACCAAGCAGCTCACTCCAGTTACACCCATCGGTAATACTGTTTCCAAGGAAAATAATTTCATTTGCGCTATTTGGTAAAGTTCTATACAAAGTTTCTTTCTGGTGCCAGTAAGGATAATACTTATT
>JBHOTF010000093.1:0-5912 GCA_042584005.1 Bacteroidota bacterium | reverse complement strand
ATTTGTATTATTTGACCAGGATGGTCCGGGAGCTATTGTGCGTTGGTGGATGACATTCTGGAAAGCAGAAAATGGCATATTACGTATATATCTTGATAAAGATTCATTACCTGAAATAGAAGGTGCTCCATTTGATGTGATCAGTGGTCAATTTCTTGCTGAAGCCCCGTTTAGTGAATCAGTCCCCGCTGAAGCTCCTCTTAATGAACGGGGACATAATTTATATGTTCCTATTACATTTTCAGAACATTGTAAAATTACCTATGAATGTGATTCTCTGAGGGAACAGGAAAAACATTTCTGGCCGGATGTATTTTATAATATATGTTACCGCGAATATGAAGAAGGAACCAGGGTGGAAACATTTTCAATGGAGAAACTTAAAAAAGCTAAGCCATTTTTCGATAAGACAAAAGAAGCTCTGTTAGGGAATTTTTCGCCTGAAAAAATAATCAACTCCTTTAACAAAGAAATTCTGCCAGGCGATTCTATAGTCTTTATGGTTGAAGATAAAGATGCAGCTATTTCCCTTTTAAGCCTGGAAATAAATAGTCAGAATCAGGAGCAAACTTTACGCTCAACAGTTATATCAATGGAATTTGATGGGCAACAGACTGTATGGGTTCCGGTAGGTGAATTTTTTGGGACAGGTTATAAAATGTTAACTCATAAAACATGGGTCAACCAGACAGAAGAAGAAGGGCTAATGAAATCATCATATGTAATGCCATATCAGGAAAAATGCAGGCTTGTCTATTTTAATTACGGAAAAGAAACTATACATCTGATTGGGGAAATAGGTCTGGCAGATTATAAATGGCAAGCCAACAGCATGTATTTTGGTGCATGCTGGCATGAATATTATCACCTGAAAACAAGGAACAAAAATGACTGGTTTTTCGATCTCAATTTTGTTGATATTCAGGGAAAAGGCATGTATGTTGGTGACCAGATCACTCTATTCAATATGGCCAATACGTGGTGGGGCGAGGGGGATGAAAAGATATTTGTTGATGGAGAAAAATTTCCTTCCAGTATTGGAACAGGCAGCGAAGATTATTATGGTTATGCTTTTGGCCATCCTGAACCCTTTTCTCATCCTTTTATTTCAGAACCATCAGGCGAAGGGAATTTTGTTCCTGGCCTGGTTATCAATATGCGTCATCGCTCATTGGATGCTATTCCTTTTAACTCATCTATCAGTACAAATATCGAAATGTGGCACTGGGCCTCAACCTGTGTGAATTATGCTTTAACTTCATATTTTTACATACAAACGCCTTTCGAGATTAATATTAAACCGGATATTAAAAGTGTCCAGCTCCCTGTAGCAACTACAAAGGAGAATTTTTATGGAGATGAATCAGAAGAAGAGTGTTTTACTATCGAGGAATTAAGATGAATTGCTTTATCGGTATTAGATGTTATTATTATGTTAATTAATTACTGATTAGAGCATTACCTTGCCTAATCCGTAATAATTTGAAGGATAAAGAATCCCATTCTTCAACTTGAACAAATCAATGAAAGGATCTTCCAGTAAATCAAGGTGACCATCTAAATCAGCATATTCGATATTCGGACGGCTAATGGTAAAATGAAGTCCTGCTGATATACCCAGTGCACATTCATCAATACAGCCAACCATAACCTCTATACCTGCAGCTTTTGCCACCGAGTTGATATGTTGGGATTCAAGAATACCGCCAACTTTCATAATTTTGATATTAACCATATCTATTAAATCATTGCTTGCCAGTCTGAAAGCATCCTTTAAAGTTTTTAAACTTTCATCAGCCATTACAGGAATATCTATATTTTGGCTTACCTGCCCAAGTCTTTCTTCCTTTTTCATGCTTGTAGGCTGTTCAAATATTTGAATATTTGCTGTTTGTGTTTTCTCAATAAATTGAATAGATTCTTCGGTATTATAGCCCTGGTTTGCATCAAAGCGAAGAATAAAGTCATTACCAAGTTTTTCACGCATTTTAAGAATCTTTTCAATATCCTCCTGCAGGTTCAATCCTCCTTTAAGTTTAATAATGCTAAATCCTTTTTTCAAATAATATTTTGTCTTTTCTATTGTTTCATTAAGATCTAAAATACCTATTGTAATACTAGTTGGTATTTCATGTCTGTATCCACCCAGCAACTGGTATAAAGGAAGTTTTGCCTTTCTTGCCAGTAAGTCATACAATGCCATATCAACCATTGCAATTGTTGATGAAGATCCTGGTAATAACTGTTTTAGCAAATGAGTTATTCTTGCTATCTGAAAGGGAGACTGGTTTTTAAGCAAATCAATAATTACATTTTTTATATTTTCAATCACCTTCTCAGGTGTTTCTCCAGTTACTACATTATCAGGTGCTGCACAACCCCATCCTGTTATTCCCTTATTGGTACTAATTTTGAGAATAATATTAGTTGTACTACTAATTGTTTCATATGCTATTGTATATGGAACTGCCAATGGCATGTCAAGTCTGAAATATTGGATTTCTGTGATTGTCATTTCAATATCTGTTTTGAAATAGTTTTTCGACAGGAGTATTTTTTATAGTTTCAACAAACTCTGTCATTTTACGAATCATAATCTCCCACATTTTATGACCTTTTTCAGCCGTCCCCAAAGTTGCATTACCCATAACCCCAGATTTAGTAAGTGTTTTTGTATGAACATACCAGCTTACTCCACGATCAGAAGTAAAATCCAGGAACTCATTATCCAAATCCAGGGTGTCATCAACTGCCTTATCCATTTCAACCAGTTCCGGTCTCAGTGCCATAGTTGTGCTTGTTTCAATTTCTCCTGCATGGATATCATTTTGTGTTTCAATTAAATCGTATAAATCCACATCGCTGGTTTCACCGCTTTCAACACAAACAAATATTTTTGCATCACGGTTTATCATCTGGGCTGCAAAATTTAATGTTGGTGCGTTATCACCATGCCCGTTAAGTATTACAAGTTTTTTAATACCGTTGTGTGCAAGGCTCATTCCAATATCATATATTAAGGCTGATAATGCATTGTTAGTCACACATATTGTCCCTTTAAACTGGCTGTGATGGTATGAAACACCATAAGGTATTGAAGGAAGAACAAATGGCTTTGGGTCGTTGCATGATTCGGCAACTTTTCGTGCCAGATAATCAGCATCAAAATAATCCACATCCATCGGCAAATGCGGACCATGTTGTTCAATGGCACCACATGGCAAAATGGCTGTATCAATGATTTTTAATCTCTCTGCAATTTCTGGCCATTTTAGCGTTGCCCACATAAAATCCGGGTATTTTTCTTTATTTTTCATCTAATCTATATTTTTCAATAAATATAAAATCTTCATCCAAATTAATATCCATCCATTGATTATTTTTTCTAATAACTGCACCCTCTGAGTACTTGTTAAGTATGTCAAATAATGGTTTTCGGATATTTTGCGGCATATCCTGCAGATTGCTTCTTTCTTCATCAAACCGGAGTTTCATTATTTCCGGGTGCTCTTTCGAAACCTTTATTGTAAACTCATTTCGCTGAATAAGGTTTTTATTTAATAATAGATAATACAAATGTGAAGAATCACTCCCTAATTGTTTTACCGATTTCCCCTCTAATGCTTTAAGACCATTTATTATCTGTGATTCATTGTAACCACATTTTTCAGGATTCTCATCAAGGGCCTTTATCATACCTATTATCCTCCGGCATTTTTCGCAATTGCCACATGGATACATTCTGCCATTCACCTCATGTGCAGCATGACAGGAAACCTGTTGTTTCTGCAATTCTGGGTAGCGTTTCATCAATACCTTCATGATTAACAATTCTGACATACTGCGCAGTAAGGAGAACTGATAAATTTTCCATCCTTTTCTATGGTAGTAGCGGGTCATTGCATTATCAAAGTATTTACTCTGATCATACAGGGCATTATAATGTGAAATGCCTTTATAATTTCCTCTCAAAGTTGTGTCATATTCATCACCAATAAGGACATTCCCAATAGCTTTTTTACGTACAACAGGCAGTACAGCAAACAAAAATACTGCTACGGTCCATAAGCGGATCGGATAGATATCGGCTCTAATATTTTTGTAGTTTTCTTTAATAAAAGGTAATTGTTTCAGCATCCAGTTAAAAATACGGTCACTGTTACACCATGGTTTTTCTGTATTTGTTTCTTCATTTTTATAGTAGCGGTGTGCATTCACCGCAGTAAACCAGTGCCTTCCGGCCTCATTAACAAAAACAGGGTATGGTTGTGCGATTTCTTTTATCAGGCCGTATGTAAGCAGGCTATCTTTACCTCCACTACTAAGAATTGCATATTTGTTATAATCGCTTTCTTTATTATTAGGTCTGAGTTTTGAGTTTTCAAATCTTGTATTGAGAAAGGACAGTTTTGCCTGGGTATATAGTTCTCTTTTTTCAGGTTTCAGGCCAAGAAATTCAGTTTTTAAAAATTCATTTTTGACAAGTAATTTGTTTATCAGTATTTCACGTGAAGTATTTTCCATCATATATTTTAAAAACTGCTTGTCGGTTTTATCAAATAACCCGTCTAATTCAATGCTTTCAAAAAATAATCCGTAATTCAGGGCAATTTGTGCCAGCATCATTGAAGCCAGATTCACATCTGCAGGATTTTTCTTATTAAAATAAGGTCGGTCATATGAATATATAAATTCTGTAATAGTCGTTTCACCGGAAAATTTCTCAACACAATAAACAGCCTTTACTTTTCTTGGCTCAATATGAATATTTTTTACAATAAGTTTCTTTAGAACTTTAAAAGATTCAAGTCTGATCATTATAAATATGATTTTATAAGTTCAACAAGTTTATCAGCTCCATACTCAAGAACATCAAATGCAGGGATTCCAGTTTCAGCAGTAATTTTTATACAGGCATCAATTATTTCATTTTTTTCCATTTCTTCATGATTTACTGTAATTGCAATCACTTTTTTACCGGAAATAATTTCGATAGCATTGATTTGCTCCTTTAGCGGATGCAAAATATATCCCGGAAACCCATCATACTCAATTCTTTTAGGAGCATGCTGCAGTATAACATAATCCGGTCTTCCTGCAGCCAGTATTTCAAATCCCCCTGGGTATGCAGGATTCATAAGGCTACCCTGCCCTTCAATAACGATAAGATCAGGAGATTCATTCTTCCATGCTTCATATACTGCATGTTCAATTTCTCCCGAAACAAAATCATTAATACAACTGTCCATAATCATTGAGTATTTTGCGCCTTGCATCCAGGCTGTTTGACCCGTACCCACTATTTCTGCTTTCATTCCTGACTTTCTGAATGTTTGAACAACTATCCATGCAGTTGTTCTTTTACCAATAGCTGAATCAGTCCCAAGAAGTGCAATCTTTAAACAGTCAACTTTTTCAATCTTTCCTGTAAAGAAGTGCAAATCATCACGATCAGGAGTCTTCCGGATATCTCTTACACGGCAGTTATTTTTTTCAGCAATAGTCATCAGTTCAGTATCCTTGAACAAAAAATCATGCAGTCCGCTATCAATATTTAATCCTTTCTCAAGTGCCATCCTGATTGTTTGTTTTGCCTCATCCGGAAGTCGTCCTCCATCAGTTGCTAGACCAATTACCAGAGTTTTTGGAATGTTATTCTTTCCTAACTGTTCAAGGGCTTCTTTTAAATCATTAAAGATGGGTATGTCAAAACTTCTGTTATCCAAAACAATACCTGCATCCTGTCCGGCATATCTTCTGTCGATTACACCTACTATTTCATATCTTTCGGTAAATCTCACAAGGCCATGTGCTGTTTTTCCATTTGGGGTATTAAAAGCTCCATCAGCATATACCAGAGCTTTACCATCAATTGATGTTTTCATATTTTAATATTTTCCTGTTAATACAGC
>JBHOTF010000092.1:0-6140 GCA_042584005.1 Bacteroidota bacterium | reverse complement strand
TAATTAATAATACTCTTATCAGAACAATCCAGAAAAACCTGTTATATTTCATTGATATACATTTAAAATTTTAATTGTCAAAGACTATATTTTTCCATTTTGGTATATAGAGTAGTTCTTGAAATTCCAAGCTCCTTGGCTGCCTCACTAATTACTCCTTTATTCTTCAAAATAGATTTTGCTATAGCATTTCTTTCTACTTCGGATAAATTCAAAGAATCATCATCATCTGTATTAACAGCCTGTCCACCTGGCCTGAAAGCAAAATCTTCAGGCTTAATTGTTGCAGAATCTGATAAAATAATGGCCTTTTCAATTGAATGCCTTAGCTCCCTGACATTCCCGGGCCACACATGTTTCATTAATTTATCAACGGCTTTAGAACTTATTTTTAATAATGGTTTTTCATATTTTTTAGCAAATAGCTTCAGAAAATAATCAGTTAACAAAATAATATCTTCTCCCCTATCTCTTAAAGAAGGCAATTCCACCAAAATGGTATTTATTCGGTATAAAAGATCATCTCTGAATAGATTATCTTCAACAAGTTTGTCAGGATTTTTGTTAGTGGCAGAAATCAGGCGTATATCAATTGGTATCGGTTCATTTGAACCTAAAGGAATGATTTCTTTATTCTGTAGTGCAGTTAATAGTTTTGATTGCAACGACATAGACACATTCCCAATTTCATCAAGAAACAGTGTTCCGCCAGAAGCTGTTTCAAAGCGGCCTTTCCTGTCTTCTTTGGCATCAGTAAACGATCCCTTTTTATGCCCGAATAATTCACTTTCAAAAAGACTTTCACTTAAAGAACCCATATCAACAGGAATAAAAACTTCATTTTTTCTATTCGACCTGCGATGTATTTCTCTTGCTACCAATTCTTTACCTGTGCCATTCTCGCCCAAAATCAGAACATTGGCATCTGTTCCTGCAACTTTATTTATAGTATCCTGAATATTTTTCATAGCAATTGATGACCCGATTATTGGAATATCAGGCTTGCCAATAAATTTCTGAATATCCTTTTGTTTTTGTTTCAATGATTCAACTTCGACTTTAGAATTTCGCAATTTAAGTGCATTTTTTAATGTAATCACTAGTTTCTCACTATCCCAGGGTTTAGTAATAAAATCTGTTGCACCTTCTTTAATCGCTTTAACTGCAAGGTTAATATCACCGTATGCAGTAATCATTATAACAATAGCCAAAGGATCTTTTTCAAGTATATTTTTAAGCCAGAAAATACCCTCATTACCTGTACTTATACCAGCAGAAAAATTCATATCGAGTAAAATAATATCAAAAATACCTTTGTCAATATATCCGGGTATTAGATTTGGATTCTTTACTTTCTCAATAAGATCGAATTCATATTTTAATAATAACTCTAAAGAGCTAAGAATTGACTGATTATCATCAACTATAAGTATTTTACCTTTATTCTGCTTCATTATTTTATTATATATTTTATCTCAAATAATTAAATTCATTCATGTTGGTTTCATATGTAAATATATAATAATCTGTTAAATATTTGAACATTTCTTGTTAGACATTTGAACAAGTTGTTTAAATAACAATCTATAAAACTTAATTAAATATATGCCGTTCTGGATATTAGCTTATGTGGCATATAAGTTGAATATATTTTAGCAAATAGTTATTTTTATAATAATGATAAAAAGTAATATCAAAATTGCCCTTAGAAATTTTCTTAGCCAGAAAGGATATTCATTAATTAATATCTCAGGGCTTGCTACAGGGCTTGCCTGCTGTATTATCATTCTTTTGTATGTCGATTTCAAGCTTAGTTTTGACAAAGATTGGGAAAATTCTGAAAACATTTATCGTTTGACCACTGACATGACCTGGGCAGATGGTACTACTGAACCTACAGCTTTGTCGACTTCTGCTCCGGCAAGAGTATTACCTGCACAGTTCCCTGAAATAAAAGCTGCTGTAAGATTCCAAATGAGCGGTAATGTATTAATGGAGATTGATAATAAACAACCGTATTTTGAAGGTGGTCTTTTATTTGGCGACTCTACAGTTTTTAAAGTATTCAATCATCCACTTGTTATTGGAGATCCTGACAAAGTTTTAGTTAAACCATATTCTATAGTTATTTCCCGGGAAAAGGCACAAAAATATTTTGGGAATAATCCGGCTATTGGAAAGATAATCAGAATAAATGATCAAAATGATTGGACTGTAACCGGTGTTATGGAAAATATTCCAAGCAATACACATCTCAGATACGATTTCATTGCCTCTTCAGCTTCTAATGATAGTTTTAATTCCGATAATTGGATGAATGTTAGTTTGATTACATATATACTTCTTGAAGATCATACAAATCAGGATGAATTTGAATTAAAAATTCAGAATTATTGCAAAGAAAATCTTGGAAATATTGATAAAGTAATAAAATTAAGATTGCAAAAGATTACTGACATCCATCTACATAACGACAGAACTTATGAAACAGGAACAACCTCCGATATAAATCATATTTATTTACTTAGTGCTGTTGCCATACTAATTCTTCTAATTGCCTGCATAAACTATATGAATCTTTCAACAGCCAGATTATCCAGAAGATCAAAGGAAATTGGTGTTAGAAAAGTGTTAGGTGCCAAACGTATAAGTATTATCTGGCAATTTATAGTTGAGTCAATCATAATCACATTTTTTTCACTTTTTATAGCTATTGTATTAATTGAAACATTTATTCCTGGATTTAATAATCTTCTTCAAACAAACATTTATCTAAATTATAATAAATGGCTAATTAAGCTAATATTCATTGCAATAGCTGTCGGTTTTATTTCAGGTAGTTACCCTGCTATTTATATGTCGGGAATAAAGCCTGCTCAGATATTCCAGGCTAAAATCAGAGGGGGCAAGGGAAGCTCATTTATCCGAAAATTTCTTGTAGTATTTCAGTTTGGAATTACTATTACATTATTCATTTGCACCAATACAATTTTCAGACAACTTAATTACCTGAATAACTCAGAGCTTGGATTCGACAAAGAAAAAATTATATCAAACTGGATATGGAATAGTCAAAAGCTTAATAAGGGCAATGTTCTAAAAAGTCAATTATTACAATATCCACAAATAAGCAATGTTAGTTTTGCCAATTCTCAGCCTGGATTATTTATGGGAAAAGACAATTATATTCCGGAGAATTATGAGAATCACATCCCGCTATACTCTATTACAGCCGATTATGATTTTGCAAAAACCATGGGGCTCGAAATAGTTAATGGAAGAGATTTCTCAACTGATTTTTCTACAGATTCATTAGGTGTATTAATCAATGAAGCTGCAGCAAAATACTTTGGATGGGATAATCCAATTGGCAAAGAAATTATTTGGAGTGTATATAACTTAAATACAACAGGTGAAGTAATTGGCGTAATCAAAGATTTTCATTTTCTTTCAATGCACCAGGCTATCGAACCACTTATTATCAGAGCAGATCAACCAAATCAGCCAAATTTGATAATAAGGCTGGCCAACAAAAACAAAACAGAATCGATAAACAAAATAAAAAATTTATGGGAGGAATTCGATCCTGTTTATCCATTTGATCATTCCTTTATGGACGATGATTATGAATCATTATATACAGCTGAAAATCAATTAAGTAAAATTCTTACATGGTTTACAATAATAACACTGATAATTGCCTGCCTTGGTTTATTTGGTCTTTCAGCATATATGTCAGAAAAACGAAATAAAGAAATCGGTATACGAAAAGTTAACGGTGCAACTGAATCGCTTATTATTATTCTGCTTTCCAAAGAATTTAGTAAATGGGTATTATTATCAATACCAATTGCTTTTCCATTGTCTTGGTTAGTAATGAACAAATGGTTGCAAAACTTTGAATATAAAGTTAATATAAGCATCCTAACCTTCCTTATTTCAACTATCGCGGCTTTAATAATTGCATTTTTAACTACAAGTTATCAGGCATGGAAAGCTGCAAGAAAGAATCCGGTAGAAACTTTAAAGTGCGAATAGAAGAATTTTAGAAACGCAACGACATACAGCTTAAGCCACCATCCAGCTTTCTGAATTCTGGAACCTCCAACTGAATTATTTTATAGCCTTTATCTTTAATTGCTGATGTTATTTTCGGAAAACCGTTAGGAATTAGTACTGTCCCATTTATCCAAACACAATTTGCTGCATAACTTTCATCATCATCAACCTCAATCAGATTATATTGTTGAAATTCTGGTTTATGAATAAATTCTCCACAAACAACCATATTCCCATTCTCTATATATGACACGCCTGTTTTTAAATGAAGAACATGATCCAGGGCTACAAATGATCCTGTCATTCCATATTTTTCCAGAAAAGTAATCATCTGATTTGCACCTTCAATATTTGTTCTTTCAGATAATCCTATATAATAATGATCCCCAACCATCATTATATCACCGGCTTCAACAGTCCCGGGGAATTTTATTGTTTCAATATCAGAATAATATTTCCCCAGAACATCCTTCATGATATTTATTTCCCCACGACGTTCTTTTGCTCCGGGAAAAGTAATTATTGCACAATTCGGAGTAAGTAAAGCAACATCTTCTACAAATACAGAATCAGGATATTCATTATCAGCTTCCAACACATAAACTTCAAGCCCACATTCAATTAAAGATTGAATATAAAATGAATGTTGAATTACTGCCCTTTCATAATGAGGCATTCCCAGGTCAGAACTTGTTAGGCCATATTGTAGATTTTGACAAGGAATACGTACTATAGCTTTTGTAAACATAAAAGGTTCCTCCTTCACGTTTTTTGCGGTATTTGATTTTTGTATTTATTTTCTTTCATATAGGCCCATATCGAAACAATCGCAACCACAACAATGGTATAATAAACAAAACCAGGTATCGGGACCGGATCTCCATTTGCATATGAATGCAAGCCTGATAAATAATAATTTACACCGAAATATGTCATGAGTACAGTACTGAAGCTGATGAGGGCTGCGAAATTAAAAGCATATGTGCCTTTCAAACCTGGTATTAAACGCATGTGAATAACAAAAGCATAAATAATAAGGGTTACAAGAGCCCAGGTTTCTTTGGGATCCCATCCCCAGTATCTTCCCCATGATTCATTTGCCCAAACAGCCCCGAGGAAAGTACCTGTTGTGATGAGAAATCCACCAATAATCAGATTCATCTCATTGATTCCTGTAAGTTCTTTTATAGTAGCATTGATACGTTCCTTATTTTTTGGCGTTTTGAATATCATAAGTACAAGATTAAAAAAACCAAGTAAACATCCAATTGCAAGGAAACTATAACTCGCAACAATTACGGCAACATGAATTACCAGCCAATAAGATTTTAATACCGGGACAAGATTTGTAATTTCAGGGTCCATCCAGCTCATATTTGCGACCATTAAGGTTAAAGATGCTAAAATGACCGTTGTTGCTAAGGTTATCTGCGATTTTTTTACAAAAAATAATCCTGCAAAAATGGTAGCCCAGGAAATATAAATCATCGATTCATATCCATTGCTCCACGGTGCATGACCGGAAATATACCACCTGACACCTAAACCAATTGTCTGAAATACAAAACATGTTATTATCAGAATAATACCAATCTTAATTAATCTGTCAAATTTATATTTGGGGTTTAAAACACCAACAAATAATAATATTAACATACCAAAACCAATAAGGCTGTATATTGGAAATAAACGCTTAAAAATATTCAGCTTGTTATAAAATATTTCTAAGGAAGTTTTAGATTTCGAAGGAAAGGTCCAGCTTCCATTCTTCTGTTGGAATTTTTTTATTAAGTCAAGGTTTTGGCCTGCTTCTACCCAGTTCCCATTTTGCAAACCATTTCTTACAGAGCTAAGATACTTTGGCAATATATTAATAATGAAAAGCTTGTCAATACCATAGAAACTTGCCGTATCCTGAATGGCATACCATCCAATATTTGTATTTTCTTTAGTCGGAAATATTTTGATATTATCACCCAGGTATAACATATAACAGATATTTGCTCTTTCGTCAACCTTTATGATCTCCTTATCGAATCTGGTTCGCATGGATGGCCCCTTTTTATATGCAGCTTCCACAT
>JBHOTF010000091.1:0-6191 GCA_042584005.1 Bacteroidota bacterium | reverse complement strand
TACCATCCCATATCACAGTATATTTGCCCGGACTGAAAACTTCATTAATAAGAGTACAAACTTCTTTTCCACTAATATCATAAATACTTAAAAGGATTTTACCTGTCTCCTTTAATTCATAATTTATTGTTGTCTGATTTGAAAAAGGGTTGGGGTAATTAGGGCTTAATACCATTGTAACTTTCTTTCCGTTCATCATTTCATTTACACCAACAAATCCGGGAACCAGTATAACATTCAGCTGTGTCATTTCATCGTCTTTAACAACAACATTATTTATAGTTTGGCTAATGTAACCATCCTTAGAAAATTCGAGAGTATATGAACCGTTTTGCAACAGTCTGTTATATCTCCCGAATTTATCATTTGCTTTTCTTGGATACATATCAGGATCAAAATGTTCAACTACTTTAACCGATGCTGCAAGAGGCAGATTAGTTTCAGAGTCTTTAATTGTTCCTGTAATTCCTGGCCCTTCCATTCTTTCGAGCAAATATAATGCTCCTGAAAGATTTCTCTGAGCAACAATCCTGGCCTTTTCTCCTACAGGCATAAACTCGTCGCAGGTCTCAATAATAAATTCTATGGTACCATTCTTTGCATACATCCAGTTCATACTCATACCGCTATTATACCCCGTTGCTGAGGGGTTATAATATGTATTGCCTGTTACTTTTAATATTCTACCTGCAATATTCTCTACCATTTCAATAAGTAAATCCTGATCTGCAGGAGTATGATCACTCCATGGATATAAAACAATTTCACCATAAGAATGATAACTTATTGAGCAAACAAATTTTTTATCCTGGGCAAGATCTCTTATTGCCTGAGTTTCGCTTTCTGAGAAAGGGTTCTTTCCTCTGTAAACCCAACTGTCAGGACTAGAATCACCGCCCTGAAAAAATCTATTGTGATAATTTCTGTTAAGATCAACACCATCTTCAAGAGGATTAAAAATATTGTCTCCGTTATTATCTTTTAGATTTTTTCTCCACCATGGATTAACCAGATTATTGTTGTATAAATAATCCCAACCTTCAGTATTAACAGTTGGAATTATCCATATTTCGTAGTTTTCAACCCATCTTGTTACATTTTGATTAGAACCGTATGCATTCAAAAGATATTCTATAAGGGTCAAACACGATTCCGCTCCTACAGGTTCACGAGCATGATGCATGCCATTATACATTACAGTAGGCTCATCCTCATCTACTTCCGGATTATAAGATATTTTTATTGCCTGAATTTTTATCCCTAAACTCTCACTGTATCCAATGGTTTCAATTTTTGTTAAATCAGGAAACATTTGATGATAAGTATTTAACAGGTTTGAAATTTCTTCATTAGACCTATATTCATTTTCAACAATATAGGATTTGAGACCATTAGAAATAAGCTCTGTTTTAAAACCTCTTTTATGAATTTCTTCAAGTTCTTTTTGTGTAACAATTACCTCGGCATGTTTTTCTATTCTATGTGTTGCAAAATCAAGGGCCATATCATCAAGTGTTTTGATATCCTCTTTATTTTCAAGATAAATTTTCACTAAAACTCTCTTATTCATTGAGGTTTGCGACAAAAGAGATAAAGAGGAAATTAATAACAAAATGATTAACAAGGTGATTCTGGCAGCTTTTCTCATGGTAATTAAATTAAAATAAAAATATCTTATCTTAGTGGTTTGTCATTGGGGTTAACAAATACTATTTATTATGAAAATCAAGTTTCAACAATTTCTAAAGATATCAATTTTCATTATTGCTACCATATTATTATCGGGTATAATCTCCACGATTAATGCTCAAAGGAAAAATTCCAAGCTTAAAATAAGCTATAATGAAAATCTGTATGATGCTATAAAATGGAGAAGTATCGGGCCATTCAGGGGTGGCAGATCAGCAGCCGTTACAGGAGTCGCAGGGAAACCTGATTTATACTATTTCGGATCTACAGGAGGAGGTGTTTGGAGGTCGGAAGATAGTGGTGGTTCATGGGGAAATATTTCAGATGGTTATTTCGGAGGCTCCATTGGAGCTGTTTCTGTAAGTGAAAGTGACAATAATGTAATTTATGTTGGTGGAGGAGAAAAAACAGTTCGTGGTAATGTATCTTACGGATATGGCTTATGGAAAAGTGTTGATGCAGGGAAAACATGGAAAGAAAGTGGACTTAAAGAATCAAAACATATTTCGAGAATAAGAATACATCCTGCAAATCCAGACATTATATATGTCGCTGTAATGGGCGATCTGTACAAGGACAGTAAGCAAAGAGGGGTTTATAAAAGTATAAACGGAGGAAAGAACTGGAAACAAGTATTATTTACTAATGAAATAGCCGGTGCTGTTGATCTGGTTTTTGACCCTGCAAATCCACGAATATTATATGCCAGCACATGGAAAATAAGACGGACTCCATATAGTTTATCAAGTGGTGGAGAAGGCTCTGGCCTTTGGAAAAGTACCGATGAAGGTGAAAGCTGGGAGAAAATTTCCTCAAATAATGGATTCCCGGAAGGGCCTCTCGGAATAATCGGAGTAACAGTTTCTCCTGCCAATCCTGAAAGAGTTTGGGCTATTGTTGAAGCAAAAAACGGAGGAGTTTTCCGTTCTGATAATGGAGGAAGCTCATGGTTAAAACTAAACGATAACAGAAGTCTTCGTCAGAGAGCATGGTATTATTCAAGAATTTATGCACACACAAAAGATCAGGATATAGTATATGTTCTAAATGTTAATTATCATAAATCCACTGATGGGGGAAAAACTTTTAAGTCGTATAATGCACCACATGGCGATCATCATGATTTATGGATAGCACCGGAAAATCCCGAAAGAATGATTATTGGTGATGACGGAGGTGCTCAGATCAGTAAAAACGGAGGAGAATCATGGTCTCCTTATAATAACCAGCCTACCGCACAATTCTACAGAGTAGTAACAGATAATCATTTTCCTTATAGAATATATGGTGCACAGCAGGATAACTCGACCGTGAGAATATTACACAGAACAGATGGGGGAAGCATAGGAGAGAACGACTGGGAATCGACTGCAGGTGGAGAAAGTGCTCATATTGCTATTGATCCTTTAGATAATGATATTGTTTTCGGTGGAAGTTATGGTGGCTATCTTACATGGAAAGATCATAAAAATAAACAGAGCCGGTCAATTAATGTATGGCCTGATAATCCTATGGGACATGGCGCTGAAGGGATGAAATATCGCTTTCAGTGGAATTTCCCTATATTCTATTCCCCACATAATCCTAAAAAATTATATGCTGCTTCAAATCATCTTCATGTAAGCTATGATGCTGGCGATTCGTGGAAAATAATAAGTCCCGACCTTACAAGAAATGATGCAAAAAAGCTGGTTTCATCAGGCGGCCCCATTACAAAAGACAATACAGGAGTAGAATATTATTGTACCATATTTGCAGCTGTTGAATCAGCTTATGAAGAAAATCTTATTTGGACAGGTTCGGATGACGGACTAATTCATATATCTCAAGATTCAGGTGAAAACTGGAAAAATGTTACTCCAGAAGAGATGCCTGAATGGATGATGATAAATTGTATCGATCCTGATCCTTTTACACCCGGAGGGGCATATATTGCAGGCACATTATATAAATCAGGAAATTATGAACCATATCTGTATAAAACAAAAGATTACGGCAAAAGCTGGACAAAAATTACTGAAGGAATAGACCCTGCTCATTTTACAAGAGTGATAAGAGCTGATCCTGATAGAAAAGGACTTTTATATGCAGGAACCGAAAACGGAATGTATATTTCTTTCGACGATGGCAATAGTTGGAAAACATTTCAATTAAATCTGCCCATTGTTCCAATAACCGATCTTACAATAAAAAACAAAAATCTTATTGCTGCCACCCAGGGAAGAAGTTTTTGGATGATTGATGACCTTAGTCCTCTTCACCAATTAAATGATGAAATTAAAAATAGTGATTTTCACCTTTATAAACCAATAGATGCATGGAGAATCGGGTCTGTATCAGGTTCCAGACTTCCAAGGGGTGCAGGACAAAATCATCCTGGTGGAGTAATGATATATTTTTATTTAGAAGAAGAACCAGACTCTACGAGCACAATTAGCCTGGAGTTTATGGAAAAAGATGGGGATCTTATTAATAAATATACAAGCAATTCATCGGAAAAAGGCCAAAAGCTTGAAATAAAAAAAGGGATGAATCTGTTTGTATGGAATATGATATATCCCGATGCAGAAGGTTTTGAAGGAATGATTTTATGGGGAGGGCAGTTAAGTGGGCCAAAAGCCAAACCTGGCAATTATACTGTAAAGCTTAGTGTTGAAGATAAATTCCTCCAACAAACATTTAATATTATGGCCGATCCCAGATCATCAGCTATTCAGGAGGATTATAATAATCAATTTGATTTCCTTATTTCAATTCGTGACAAACTAACTGAATCTCATAAAGTAATAAAAGAGATTCGAAGCATAAGAAAACAGTTGGAAAGCTGGAAATCAAAAATCTCTGAAAAGGAAGATATGGATAAGCTGGTTAAGCTTATGGATAATACTATTAATGAATCAGGCTCAATTGAGAAAGCCTTGTATCAAACAAAGAACAAAAGCAGACAGGATCCCTTAAATTATCCAATTAAATTAACAAACAAACTTGCTCATCTGGCTTCATTATCATCAAACGGAAATAACAGCCCAACTCATCAGGCATATAATTTTAAAAAAGAAGTATGTTCGAAGATTGATGAACAATTAAAATTATGGAACAATATTAAGAACAATCTGCTTCCGGAAATTAATAAACAAATCAGGGAGAATAATATTGATGCGGTAATAATTAAATAAAAACTACTTAAAATTATGGATAAAAAAGCTAAAGTAGCCAGGCTTTCAATAATATCAAATTCGTTTCTGATTATTCTGAAATTTATTGCAGGCATAATGAGCGGTTCAGTAAGCATTATTTCTGAGGCTATACATTCCTTTATGGATCTTATAGCATCAGTTATTGCATTTATTGCAGTAAGAATCTCCGGAAAATCTCCCGACGAACAACATCCATACGGGCATGGAAAAGTTGAGAATGTTTCCGGAGTCACAGAAGCATTTCTCATATTCATTGCAGCAGCATGGATTATTTATGAGGCAATAAACAAATTTTTCAATAATGAACATATAGAAAATATTGGAATTGGAGCTTCTGTGATGCTTATCTCAGGGATAATTAATTTTATTGTATCGAGAAGGTTGTATAAGGTAGCAAAAGAAACAGATTCCGTTGCTTTAGAAGCTGATGCATTACATTTAAAAACAGATGTTTATACCTCAATCGGTGTTGGTATTGGATTGATCCTTATTAAAATAACCGGATTCCATCTTCTCGATCCTATTATAGCTATAATTGTAGCATTGATTATTCTAAGAGAATCATATAAATTGCTAAGAAAAGCATTTAATCCACTACTCGATTCTTCTATTAGCGAAGATGAAATTGAAATGATTATCTCAGAACTAAATAAACTGAAAGTTAAATATCATCATCTCAGAACTAGAAAAGCAGGGCCGTATAAATTTGCTGATATGCATATTGAGATGCCCGAATCTTTAACTTTAAAAGAGGTTCACCAAAAATGTGATCATATAGAATCCCAATTAAAAAAAACAATTTCCGATCTCGATGTTAACATTCATGTGGAACCGCAGTCTAAGCCCTGATTATTAGGTTATTTGTTTTTTATCATAGGCTGCAACTTTTTATAACTAAGAGACCGCCATAACCATTCGGCCGGACCATATTTGAATTTTCTAAGCCAAAGCCAACTTATAATAATTTGGATTATATAAAAAATAATACTAATCCCCAATAATTGAAAAATACTATATCGACCAATTAATCCTAAACCATAATTATAAAAAACCAATGTGAAAACTATTGATTGCATAAGGTAATTTGTAAGCGCCATTTGTCCGATCCATGATAAAGGATTCAAAATTTTCTGCCATCTTATATTTCTATATAAAATAGAAATCGAGGAAATAAATAATAAAGCAAGAGCCGGATTTAATAGTTGTTCCGTTATTAGTTTAAATGCTTTATCAATTTTCAGATTTGTTGATTTATATTCTAATCCAAAATAAAAATATAAAGCACTCAATGCAACGGAAAAGCAT
>JBHOTF010000090.1:0-6302 GCA_042584005.1 Bacteroidota bacterium | reverse complement strand
TTGTAATGATCAAATTATTTACATTATTTATCAGATCTATATCAAATAATTATGATGGGCTAAGTTTATTTAAAATATTTGTATGATTTATTAACCCAGATATTAGATTATGAAAGGCTTCAATATTGGCAGTCCTGAACTTGGCGAATTTTCAAAAAAGAAAAAACGTAATTTGTTCTGGAAATTCCAGATATTTGGATGGATCAGTTATTCGACCATTCTAACACTTTTTGTTGTTGGTCCTCCTGTTGAATCACTATTGCATTTGATGTTAAGAATATTAACCTTCGCTTTAGGATTTATTGTTTCACTATTATTATGGCCTGTTCATAAATGGATCAGACACAAAAAAATACCTTTATATCTCTTAACCTTTTATGTTCTTATTTCAACATTTATATTTGCCTTTCTTTGGTATGTTTTGGATAATATATTAAGTTATCCTTTTATGATTGGGGATACTTATAGAAAATTGGCACCTCTATTTTCACCATTTGTTTGGGTTTTAAAAACTACTATCTGGTATACTATTATGCTTCTTCCCTGGAGTTTATGTTATTTTTTGATAAACTTCTGGATCGATTGGAATGAACAAAAGAGGATGACTGAAAAAAATAAGGAATTATTTAATGAAACCAGGTTAATTATGTTAAGGTATCAACTTAATCCGCATTTTTTTTTTAATTCTTTAAATTCAATTAGTGCTCTAATCGACGAGAATAAGGAATTGGCTAAAGAAATGATTTATAAGTTATCGGATTTTTTACGATATACTTTTCTGTCAGATAATAACCTTATGATGAATCTGGATGATGAACTTAAAATAATTGAAAAATATTTTGATCTGGAGAAAATAAGGTTTGAAGAGAAAATAAAAATTATCTATGATATTGATCCGGACACATTAAAATTTAAAATCCCGGGATTTCTTCTTCACCCAATAGTAGAAAATGCTATAAAATATGGTATGAAAACCTCTCCCCTTCCACTTATCATAGCAATTACATCCAAAATGAAGAAGGAAGGACTTTTACTGGAGATCTCCAATACTGGTAAATGGACAGGCAATAATACTAATATACATGAGATAATATCACAAAAGGGAATTGGATTAAAAAA
The DNA here is from genome assembly GCA_042584005.1 of Bacteroidota bacterium. GTDB lineage: Bacteria > Bacteroidota > Bacteroidia > Bacteroidales > JBHOTF01 > JBHOTF01. The sequence continues at coordinate 5,183 of JBHOTF010000090.1, read as the reverse complement.
TGTTTACAGTCGGTTGGAAAAAACATTTGGTTCAGGTTTTAATTTTAGTATACTAACTGATAATAATATAGTGCAGATTAGTTTGGATATACCTAAGAAAAATATAAATAATGAGCGATAAGATAAAAGCTTTAATCATAGATGACGAAAGATTGGCACGCAGGAAGCTAATATCATTATTGTCAAATTTTGAAAGGATTGAAATTATTGGTGAAGCAGAAAATGTTGATGAGGCAATAATAGAAATCGAAGATTCTTCTCCTGATGTATTATTTCTTGATATTCAGATGCCAGGACAAAGTGGATTTGATCTGCTTAACAGAATTGATTATTCCGGAAAAATTATTTTTGTTACTGCATTTGATGAATATGCGATTAGGGCCTTTGATGTTAATGCTCTTGATTACCTGCTTAAACCAATAAGTCCGGAAAGGCTTGAAAAATCAGTTCAGAAAATATTATCTCAGGAAAATAAAGAGAAAGTAATTAAACAGGAATTAAGGTATAATGACAGACTATTTGTTTCATTGGGAAATAATCACAGTTTTGTATCCCTAAGTGAACTGATCCTTATAAAAGCACTTGGAGACTATACCAGGCTTATAATCAATGGTAATAAAAAAAGTGTTATTTTAAGATCAATGAAGGAATGGGAAAAAATATTACCGGACAACCATTTTATCAGGATCCACCGCTCCTTTATTGTGAATATAAATTTTATCGAAAAAATAAATAAATCAGAGAACCATAACCTCAGCATATCTCTCAAAGGAGTTGAAAAGCCTCTTCCTATTAGCAGGAGTTACCGAAAAAAGATCAGGGATAAATATTAATAAACAAATATTGATCTGCGATTTTATCGCGTAAACCTTCTTTACCCTTTTATATAATAGATTGTTTCCAATAAAAAGTGTCCAACCAGTTATGAAGTACTCACAGTTTTCAGAAATGTGGTACAGCTTGTCAAAGCTAAATCTAAATTGCCAGTAATGTTTCCAAATAATGTTTACTAATACCAAAAATTTCTTTTATCGCATTAATATTATTTAATATTAATTCTTTATCGATAACCGGCTTTTCTGCTTTTTGTCCTACAATCATTATATTTTTTGCCGTGTGTTCCGTTGATATAAATTCAAATATTTTTGTTTTATAACCAAATGCTTCCATAATCAATGCTCTAAGACTATCTGTAATTATTTCGGCTTGCCTTTCTTTTAATATGCCGTGGCTCACCACAGAGCTAAGTTCATTTGTGACATTAAATTCTTTTCTAATTTGTTTATGGCAACAGGGGGCACAAACAATTAGAGAAGCATTTGATTTTATTCCACGAAAAATAGCTTCATCAGTTGCTATGTCACAGGCATGTAACGCTATAATAACATCAAATTTTTCAATCTTAGCATTTTCAATCGTTCCCTTAATGAATTTTAAATTTCTAAAGTTTGCCTTTTGGGCAATACTATTGCATTTTTTTACTAAATCGTCTCTAAATTCCACACCAGTAATTTTAATGTTTTCCGACTGATTATTAGTCAGATAATCATACAAAGCAAATGTTAAATACCCTTTACCTGAGCCCATATCGGCAATGTGAAAATTCTTTATTAATTCAACTTCTTTTAAGTAAGGTGATAATAATTCTATGTATCTGTTTATTTGCTTGAATTTATCAGTCATTTCATGTCGAACATCCCACCGGGAATTAGTAATTCCAAGTTCTCGCAAATAAATATTTTCATATGTATTTATAAACCTGTCTTTTAATTTATCATGATTAAATTTAGTCAAAGGCTTCAATGTTGGTTTACTTATTTTTAAGTGAACTTTACCTTTTATATTAGTTAGAAGAGTAAGGTTCTCAGCATTAGAAGAGATTTCTGCATTATAAAATTCATTAGTGAAAGCTTCCTTAATTAAGATTTGTCCTTCTTCAAAGTCGTAGTTTTTCGTAATATCTTTGGTATTATGCCGATAGACAAAATTCAGGCGGTAGCCGGGTTTTAATTTTACAATAGTTATTATAATAGTTTTTAATTCTGAAGATTTATCCTTTTTATTGGATAGTACTAATTTTATCAATTCTTTGTTGTCGATAAAATTTGCTAATCGGCCGAAAAAAATTTCTATCTGTTTATTATTCATTTTTAAGTCTATTACGTTTATCTAATAAAAGCTTTGCATGAATATGGGCGTCTGATGCACACTGACATAACCTGAAAAACGATATCCTGTTTAATCAGCTAAAGTAACAGTATTTTCTTTTTCTATTTATTCTTACTGCTTATTTTTGTATTTTTAGCCTTATTAATCCAAAAGAAATTTCCAATGAAAAAACTTTATCTGCTGATTTTCTTAATATTACCTTCATTATTAATTTCTGGAAATAAAAACCCTATAGTTGTAATAAAAACCAGCATGGGTGATATTGTCGTTGAAATATATGAAAAGAAAGCTCCTATTACTGCCGGTAATTTTCTGAAATATGTTGATGCCGGACTTTATAAAGATGGATTATTTCACCGTGTTGTGACAATGGAAACTCAAAAAGGCAGAGATATAAAGATTGAAGTTATCCAGGGAGGAAAATCTCGTCAAAAAGAAGGTTTCAAGTCGATAAAACATGAAACCACAAAAGACACAGGAATACTTCATGAGGATGGAACAATATCCATGGCCAGAAGCTCGGTAGGATCAGCAAGTTCAGATTTTTTTATTTGCATAGGCAATCAGCCTGAGCTTGATTTTGGCGGCAAAAGGAACGCTGATCTTCAAGGGTTTGCAGCTTTCGGTAAAGTTGTAAAAGGAATGAAAATTGTTAAAAAGATTCAACAAATCCCAAATGACAATACAGAATATCTTAAAGAACCAGTTAAGATTATTGATATTGTAAGGGAATAAAAATCATTCGCTGACGCTCATGTAATTTGCTCGTTATCACTCGCGTAATTTGGTTTCACCTAAAGGCTCAACCGTAATTTACTCCCTGCGGTCGCGTAATTCAATGGTTATTCACTCCCTCTGGTCGTGTTGTTTATTTCATCCATTCAAATAAAACATAATGGTCTGAATTCATACCAAGAGCTGAATAAACTTTTTGTGCAGCATGATTTGATCTGTCGACATAAAGTCGAATACCAGGCCATTCAGAATCAGACCTAACCTTTTCCTGTAAATAATTATACATTTCTTTATAAACGCCCTGTTTTCTGAATTCCTGTTTAACATATAATGATTGAATCCATGGCATATAAGAATTTCTCCAGTCAGACCATTCGAAAGTAATCATAAGAGTTGCAATTATCTGATTGTCTTTTTCAGCCACATAATATTGACCCTTTGCCGGATCATTAAATACTGCCTGAACACCTTTGCCAACAACATCCATATTTAGAGAAAGATTCTCTGTTTCCATTGCCATTTTTTGCTGAAAACCCGCAATAATTTCCCATTCAGATGTTTTTGCTTTACGTATAATCATGAAATATATTTTCTGTAAATATTTATTATCAAACAAATATGTAATAATTTTTTATAATTGCATGAGCGTTAGCGAATGAATTACTATTGAATTACGCATGCGAAGCATGCAAATTACACGACCGAAGGGAGTGAATAACTACTGAATACCTGGAAGCTTAGCTTTAACTTCCTCCAGCATTTCTTCTGTAAAATCAAGATGTGTAACCATCCGGACAATCTGAGGTCCAAATGACACAGCTTTAATATCATATTTTAACAGCTTTTCAAGATATTCTTCAGATGTTTGTTCTCCTGCAAGCTTAAACACCAGTATGTTTGTATCAACAGGTAACAACTCTTCAACATAGGGAAGTTCTCTTAGAACATTGGCTATCTCTTTAGCTCTGCGATGATCTTCTTTTAAACGATCTATATTATTTTCCAATGCATAAATTCCGGCTGCGGCCAGATATCCTCCTTGCCTCATTCCACCACCAAAAGCTCTTCTAAACCTACGTGCTGTTTTTATAAAGTCGCCATTGCCAACCAGAACTGAGCCAACAGGAGCTCCCAGCCCTTTCGACAAACAAATTGAAATGGAGTCAAAATTCGTTGCATATTCAACGGGATCTGCTTTTGTTTCTGTAAAAGCATTAAATACTCTTGCACCATCGAGGTGATAGGCAATATTATTGTTCTTACAAATATCACGAATCTTTTTTATCTCCTCAATATCCCAATATGCTCCTCCACCTTTGTTACATGTATCTTCAATAGAAACTAAAGTTGTAACAGGATAATGAACATTATCGGGATTTATATTTTCTTCAACCTGTTTGGCAGTAAATTTCCCAGTGTCGCCTTCAAGTAAACGAACAGAAGCACCAGAATTTAATGCTATTCCACCACCTTCAAAATTATAAATATGAGCCAGACGGCTACAAATTACCTCATCACCGGGTTTTACATGAACTTTAATTGCAAGTTGGTTAGTCATGATCCCTGAAGGGCAAAAAAGCCCGGCTTCTTTACCAAAAATATTAGCAGATTTTTCTTCCAAAGCCATAAGGCTTGGATCTTCTTCCCATACATCATCACCAACACTGGCATTAAACATTGCATCAAGCATTCCTTTTGTTGGTTTGGTGAGAGTATCACTACGCAGATCAATTATCATAATCTTAAAATTTAAAGTGATAAAGCTAGTAAAAATGTTTTATCAATTGAAAATGGAGAATGGAAAATTTAAAACAGTAGTTTACTTCCTGCTTTTACAAAACGTCCGTTAATGGTCTGATCTATTTCTGAAGTACATTCTTTTATTTTCCCATCAGGAAAAAAACATACAGGATCAACTATAGATGCCTTACAATAAATATCCTGTATTTTAAAAGCTTCACTTAGAAATAAACATTGAATTTTACCATTCGGATGGAAGGAGGTCTGTGTTTTTTGCCCTCCTTTACAAGGGTATCCCTGTATTTTAACACTTTTCCCCAGCCAGCAATAATCAAGTTTTCCATCTTCCTTAAAAAAGATTATGGTATTCTTTGGAAACTTTATTTCATTAAATTCAACATCTTCAGCAAGTTTGCATTGTTGTATTCTTCCATTAGAATGAAGAATAAGAATGTTTTTGCAAATAAAATTTTCCACTTTGGAATTATTTGCAAGCTTTCCTGATTTAAAATTACCATTATCATAATTCTCGACTGTAC
>JBHOTF010000089.1:0-6312 GCA_042584005.1 Bacteroidota bacterium | reverse complement strand
CTGATGATTATATATATCCAAATCCTGATAAAAGAATTATTCTCATTGAGAGCATGAAAAGTGATCAGCAGGGCATATCAGGTAAAAATTTGTCTGCCGAGAATCCTATTTATGGCCTGATAATGAAGGAAATGGCTATCGATTTCCATGAACAGGTTAATCGGATAAATCAATGTGCCAGAAATCTGGTCAGTAATAGCAATGGGCCTAATATTTTACTCCTTTCAAGTAATGATGGAGGATTTCCCAGACAGGGCATTACTCTGGAGTATCCTGATGGAAAGAAACAAGCCTTTCCGAATCTGCACTTTGTTGATCTGGTTTTGGATGAGAGACGGATCAAACAAGGTTCCTTTTCAATATACTCACATGAAATGGGACATGTCATGATGAATTTAATTCTAGACGATTTTTGGAACCGGTATCCCAACCCTACTTCTCCCAAACAGCATGTAAGCATGGGTGTTACCGATTACCTGACAGCCTTTTTCGAAGGCTGGGGTGTCCATTTTCAACGGTTGGCCTATGACTATGTCGAACGGTACAGAAGAAGTTTTCACGACAAGTATCAGCCGAACAGGGGAGTCACCATGTCGTGGCATAGCAATCTGGATGAATCTCTTCGACTCATGGATGTTGAAACGAAAAAATATATTTATCAGAAATTATTACCCGGTGGGATTGACGAGGATACTCTGAGCATACAGGAGAGGATTCTACTCGAGCATACCAGTCCATTTTTCGATCCCACTCGGATCAAGAATGCACAACAGATGTTATCATGTGAGGGTGTGCTGGCATCACTTTTTTATTTTATCAGTAGTAGCAGAACCTTACAACAGAACTATCAGAAGATATCCTTCTACAGACCTTTTCTGATTAAAGAACCGAAGAGTGAAATGATTCCGGAAGATCTATTCACGCCCTTGGAAAATGTTTTATTGAAGACCGTTTGGGTTTGGAGTGCTATGAATCAAGAGGTTGAACTTGATCCTCCATTTATCGAATTCATTAAAAACTGGTGCCGGATATTTCCTGAAGATAAAAAGGAACTACTGACGATTTTTATTAATGTAACAAAAGGAAAAACAATCAGCAACGAACTGGCTGAACTTACAGAGCGCATTAATTATTATGGACAAGTGGGTAACTTAATAGAATTCAGGAAATTATCGTCTATTTGGATGGATAAATATAAGACTCTGATTACATCAGCTACTAATGACATAGAATTACTCTTGCAGAATGTTGGACCTGAATTATGGATTGAGCATCCTGATATTCAGATCAGGCGAACCCTGTGGATGGATGAGCCAAAAAGTCCTCTTTTAATCAACCTGAACACTGCATCCTATCAGGAGATCATTGCGTTTACTACACCAGAAAAGGCAAGAAAAATTATTGCACTTCGCCAACAAAAGGGGTATTTGACTGAGAGGGATAAAGAATTGCTGATTTTTGATTAATTGCCACTTTAATTTTTATGATAAATGATTCATTTAAGAAAATTGCTAATAATTATTATTTGTTACTCTTGCAAAATTGAAGGAATTTTTCCGGAGCAGAATCAGTTACTAATAAAAAACTTTTTTGTATGAAACACAGAATCATCCCCGCAATCCTAATGGAACTTCAAGGTACTATGAGATTTTTTGATGATAGTACTGGCGTGATTGATGGAAGCCTTTGTAACTTGACCTTGTATTTCTTACACCGGATTCTATTGATACCTACATGACTAATTTTTGCAACAGTTTTTATCGGGATGGTGCAAGCCAGGCTCGTTTTCTTAAACTTATCAAACAACAGTGAAGCTGTAACGGTTTCCATTTGTCATCGCTATGTAAATTCTATTCATCATGAAAACAAAATCTTTACGTGCTTTAGTAGTGAGTTTAACTCCAATGCCGAACAAAAAACTATTAAGACTTATCCTACTTAGTCTCATTATTTGCCTAAGTAATTGTAGTGACTCCATTTATTCTGGAAAGAGTCAACCTGAATTTACACTTTTTACAGTCGGAAGTGGTATCAATGCTCGCTTTGGAACAGAAATCTACCAGGCATTAGATAGCCTGAGAGGAAATACCGGTCATTTAGATGAATTTATATTTTCAATTGCCGAAGAACCACTCACAAAAAATCAGATCCGGAAAAGGAGCGGTCTAAGCCAATCTCAGATTGAATATTTTATTGAAAATCTCGAATCATGCAATTTTATCAAAAAACATAATCAAAACCGATGGGCGACGACCCTACCTGTAATAACAGACGAGCAGATAAAAATTATAAGAAAAGATCTGACTCCAATGGCAAATAGTGCAGCACAATTTTTTAAGGAAGGGATTCATCAAATTAGAGCGCTCTATGATAAAGTAAAAACCCCCATGGATCCTTCATGGAAGAATATTTCACATCTCATTATCAGTAAGTTAATCATCGACGCATCCTTCCATAGTAATTTTAATAAGCTTAAACGGGAAAGTGATATTAGTGAACCTGGGTATAAGAAAATGAGTGTTATTCCTGCATATTTACTGCAAAAGGGAGAAAACTCTTCAAATTTTGGTTGTAACTGGTATAAATTCAATGAAGGTGACGATCAGAGAGAGGTTTATGTTCTACATGGTGGAGTTTTTGATCGATATGATATACCGATGGAAAAGTACAGAAGAAGTCAACATTTTTCTGCAGGCCTTTTCAATATTTCTCCTGAAGGCGGAATAGATTCTCTTTCAGACGGGGAAAAGGAAATGTTGAGAGATCTGGATTGGATCTCGGGTGACCGTTTATTGGTTCCCATCGTTAAAGCGAGTACCATAAAGAGTCTGATGCCGATGATGGAGAACATTGGTATAGATGCAGCCAAGCTTGCATTTGCTAAATATAAAGACATGACAGACTCATACAAGGAGTCAAATTACTCAAAATTTCTGGATTACAAAGAGGACTATATTCAAGTATTAATTCATTCATTCTTTGGTTTAACAATCGAACATTTAATAAGAAGCGGCTCATTACCTCAGATTCCGGAAACCGTACCCGAATTTGTTGGCGCATATATTGTTTTTGGCAAATTGTATTGATTTTAATAAAAAAAAAAATTTGCTAAGAATAAACTAAACAAAAAAACTAAAAGACATAAAATTCAAATTAACTATGTACAATTTGTTCAAAAAGAAAATACTATTTACACATGAATTAGTTCATGTGGATCACAGTCAACAAATTTCATTAGACACCAATGAGGCTGAGTTATTGACTGAATGGGAATTTTTTATAGTAAAAGAAATATAAATCACAAAAACAAACGGTATGGAAAACAAACAAATTTCTCAACAACTATTATTTGGTAGTATTTGTGCAATAATAGGCACTATTAGCTATATTCTTGCTGTATCTATTCAACTTCCTCCTTCTATAGCATTTATATTGGTTACTTTTTGGCCAATGACTGCAATTATTTCAGCATATGTTGGTTATAAATATTTTGCCCTTACAAAACAAAGTTTATGTAACCAACTATCGTTTCTTTTTGCAGTTATCGCTTTTGTTTTGGTATATATTATGGTTTCTGTACAAATAGGTCTAAAGGCAGGCATAGGAGATTTAATAGCAAATGCAGAAGGAAACAAGAAAGAAATGCTTTCTCTGATACTTGCATCAACAGAATGGGTACACTTGGGGATTGATTTAGCTTGGGATATGTTTCTTGGTGCTTTTCTTATTCTATTATCAATTGTAATATATAATCATCCTGAATTTAAAATATGGTGGAGTATTCCAATGGCTTTGTTAGGAATTTCGGTTATTGTAATAAATCTATATACTTTCCCTTATACTCCAGAATCACAAGGCATTATTGATGTTGGTCCATTTATTGGTTCATTTATGATAATTTGGGCTATACGAATAATAAAATTAAGTGTCAAGTTAAAAAAACTGTCTGGTTCTATATCAAGTATTAAGGCTTAAAATAAACTAATCATATCAAAGTTAATCTTTGTAATTCAAAATCCAATCTTGCAACTTCCTTGCGCAAACGAAAAACACTTACCATTTAATAAAGTAAGTGTTTCATTCTCTGGCTCCCCTTCGTGGTCAAATATCGAACTATTTAACCTATTAGTGAAATAATTAAGAATAGTACTAAATACAAAAGTCCAAACACTGCAACCGGAACTATTGCATGAATATGTCCATTGGCTGTTTTATTGTTATACATTATTGTGCGTTTGTTTATAATTATTATAAACTTGGATGACCATCAAACGAACCTAGCCCCGAACCAAGTATTAATATGTAAAAGACAGAAGTTGCTACTCCTGCTACTATCCACTTAACTGATTTATTCGGTAATAAATCCTCAATTGAATTTTTCTTGTTTGAAGCAGGGACAATATATACAACTATCGCCCACAATATAAAATGAAAATATGCAAATACTGATGCCAAGAGGTGATTTTGTGAAGCAGATAAATATGAAAAAGGACTATTAATTAGAGACAATGTTTGAAGAACAATAACCGTAACTACTGGTATGCCAGCTATTGATAACAGGACCGACCTATGCTTTTTGATTTCTGGTATAAAACTTTTTTGCAGAGCTAAGTAACCGACAATCATAAATACTAAACCAACAATTATAACTATCATTTTTGTAAGTTCCTGATTATCGTACGTCCTGATAATCCCGGTTAAGTCCCCGCCACCAATAATTGGAACCGAAATAAGGTTCATTACAATAACAACGTAGCTGAATGACGCAAAAAGCCATAGGAATAATCTCATTTGAGTGTTTAGTCCGCTCTTATGTTTCAATATCAAATAGGCTATAAACCCCGTAAGAAAATTCATGCATACACCACCTATAAGAAAGAGTCTATATTTTATAAACCCATTCTGATTAATCTCATTGTCCCAATTGACATCAAGATAAGCAGTTGTTGTATTTACAGCTTTCAATTTAAAACCAGATAAAAGTCCAAATCCTGCATGGCCAAAAGTTTCATGTGAAATATTGACCAATATCCATGATAAAGCTGCAATAGCTAATAAAGTTGGTAGGTTTTTCTTTTTCATTTTTTTTCAATTTGAGCTTCATGCAATCTTTGTAATATATCTCCAAGTTCATATATGTTTTTAGATAAAACATTTTCTAGTCTTTCTCGAAAAGAACATTCATTGTTAAGTGGTCAGTTAGAATATTACTGTGTGTATTCTTCTTGAGGCCTTTTGTTGTTATCATTACTAGTGATAGCGCTTCATCAGGATCAACTTCTTCTTCAAAAATATCTTTTTTATTGATCATTCGATCACGATAACTTTTGGAGATTGCATAAGGCTTATTGTAGAACTTTATTTCAATAAGATCAATCCTTCTATCTTGTCTTTTCAATAACATATCAATTTGAGCACCTGATTTTTGAGTGCTTTTTTGAGCTTCTTTTGAGGTCCAACTGTGTGTTGTTGTTCTTACTTTAGGAATTCCTAGTGCCCTTTTGATTTGGGGAGTATGTTTCATACATAGCATCTCGAATGCAAATCCCGACCATGAATCAAAAGATCGAGAGCTAAATAAATGAAGCCATGTTCCTTCTCCTTGGCCTTTGTTTGGCTCGATGTACTTGAGGTAGAAGAAACAAAATTCATCATTCAATCTAAATAAGTTTTTGGTTGCTTTCTGATCGAAAGAAGGGCATTCCACAATGAATCCCGATTCTTCTAGTTCTTTAATAGCTTTAGTGAAAGCTTTATTATTTCCTTTACCTAAATTTTCGTTTAGTGCCTTTCTTGTTAGTCCTATCTTTTTTTGAGCTAATTCAATTATAATGCTTTTATGAAGAGAAGAATTTGTGAAGAGAGATAATAAAACTTGATCAAATTCATTTACAAGTTGGCCTCCTGTTTCAAAGCACAGTCTATCGATGTTTTGTGGAAGTGTGTATCGTTTGTCTATTTGATTTAGGTAGTGTGGGATTCCACCTAATATCATGCAACATTGTACAATATCATAGTGATCCCAATCGATCTTTTTGTATTTAAGGTATTCTTTGGTCTCATAAAGATTAAAAGGCATTAATCTTATGGTTGTTGATATTCTCCCGTGTAGGCCGTCTTCATTGTGGATTACATTATTAACCATAAATGAAGCTGCACTTCCACAAACAATTACAACAATGTCATTCCTTTTAGCACAGAAATTGTTCCAGAAGTGTTCAAATAAAGGAAGGAATTCTGATCGTTGGCCGCAGAACCACGGGAATTCATCAAAGCAGATTACTTTTTTCCCATTTCCTTTAGACTCGATGT
>JBHOTF010000088.1:0-6313 GCA_042584005.1 Bacteroidota bacterium | reverse complement strand
TGGGTTGTGATCAAACAAAACCTTCAATAACAACCGGCTCTTTATTTGAAGAGATGATTGATATGGTTAATCTAGCAAAATTTCCTGACCCGGCATATAAAACAATACAATTTTCCTCATACGATCATCGTAGTCAGATTCCCGGCGGCCCCGACTGGTTTGCCAATTCGGATGGATTTGGCGGTGAACCGATACCAAATTTTGAAGAGGTGCTAACCGAGCCTGATTCTACAGGTGTAGGTGAATATCTTGTGTGCGATGTGGATGGACCGGGGGCTATTGTAAGAGTTTGGACAGCATCAATAAATGGTGGGGTAAAAGTATATATTGATGGGTCAAAAACAGCTGTATTCGATAGTACTGCTGAGATGTTTTTTCATCGCCCCTACGATCATTATAAGGAATTTGAGAATATTAATCCAGAAATTTTCAAGAAATCCATACAACAAAGAGATGCATCCTATGCCCCAATTCCATTTAATAAACACCTAAGAGTTGTTTGGAGAGGAAATATTAAGGAAATTCATTTTTATCAGCTACAAGTCAGATTATATGAGAAGGGGACGAGCATAGCTTCCTTCGAGCCTGCTGACCTGGAAAAATACAGTGAGATAATTGATAAAACAGGACTGGTACTATATGATCCTGATAAAAATCTCAAATTCAATTCTGAGGAATCTTTACTCAATTTTACAGAAACTTTATCAGCACATCAATCAAAAACAGTTTTTGAAATGGAAGGCGAAAAAGCAATTGAAAAATTCACCATACAACTGAATGCTGATAATATTGATCTTGCACTGCGCCAGACAGTTTTGCATATTATTTACGATAATTATCCATGGGGACAGGTACAGTCGCCTTTAGGCGATTTCTTTGGGGCAGCTCCCGGAATTAATCCATATAATTGTTTGCCATTTACCGTTAAACCAGACGGGACAATGATTTGCAGATTTGTTATGCCGTTTAAAGAATCTGTGAAAATAATTCTTGAGAATAAAGGAGAGCAGGAAGTTTCAGTGAAAGGTTCAGTGCTTCCAATGTCAATTACATGGAATGATAATAGCATGCATTTCAGGGCAAAGTGGAGAGTAGATCATAATATTCTTGCCCATAATACAAAAGTTCAGGATCTTCCTTTCCTTCTGGCAAATGGGAAGGGATTATATGTAGGCACTACATCTTATCTTATGAATCCTGCTGACGGGACTGTTCCATATGGAAACTGGTGGGGTGAAGGCGACGAAAAAATATTTGTTGATAATGAGAAAAACCCATCAACATTCGGCACAGGCTCTGAAGATTATTTTAACTACTCATGGTCAGCACCTGATATTTTTTATTTTCCTTTTTGCGGACAGCCACGTAATGACGGGCCGGGTAACAGAGGATTTGTAACTAATTACCGTTATCATCTCCTTGATGCTCTACCTTTCAATGAAAACATTAGTTTTTATATGGAGTTGTTTCATCATGAACCTACTCCGGGATCATCATATTCACGTATTGGGTATCATTATGCCATACCAGGGCTTACAGACGATCACCAACCAATTATGATTGAGGATGTCAGAGATTTGAAGATGCCTGATAACTGGAAACCGGCCGCAGTTAAAGGATCAAGAAATTCACTTTTTTATTCAGCAGAAAATCTGCTGGTTAATAAAAATAGCATTAAACTTGAATATGGCAATTTATGGGAAGGATCAAAATGCTTAATATGGGAACCAACAAAAGAAGGTGATAAAATAAGCTTTAATATTCCGGTTAAAACAGAGGGAAACAAACGAGTTTATATGACAGCTACCCTATCACCGGAATCAGGGAAGATAAAAGTTGATATGGACAATCAGGCTGTTTTTAACGATAATGAAATAAACCTATATCGTCCATACAGAACTCTTCTCAGAAACTTCAACCTGGTAACCAAAGAACTAACAACCGGTAAACACAGAGTCACCATTGAATACAAAGGAACTGAAAGCGGAAATAAAAATCCAAAAATAGGAATAGACTTTTTCTGGGTACAAAGTCTTTAAATTAAAAGGGCTGCATAATATTTTATGCAGCCCGAAATATCTATACAATAAGTTAAATGATCAGCTTTTGAAGTTTACTTTCTCAGTCTTTTTGGGCCTGAATCAATAACATCCTGGGTACATCCTTTTTCAAAAAGCTTGAAATTCTCAATAAATCTCGCAGCGAGAGCATCATATTTCTTCCAATACTCGTCTTTATTACCCCATGATGTTGCCGGTTCAAGTACATCTTCAGGAACATCAGGACAACTTAAAGGAACTTCAAAACCAAAAAGTTTATCTTTTCTGTATTCAACTTTATTAAGCTTTCCATCGAGTGCTGCATTCAGAAGATTTCTTGTATGACGGATAGAGATTCTTTTTCCTACTCCGAATCTTCCGCCTACCCAGCCAGTATTTACTAGCCAGCACTGAGCGTCGTGCTTTAACATTCTCTGTTTCAGCATCTTTGAATACTCAAATGGATGTCTTACCATAAATGGAGCACCAAAACATGCACTAAAAGTTATCTGGGGTTCAATTCCCAGTCCAATTTCCGTACCGGCAACCTTGGAAGTATATCCGCTAATAAAATGATATTGAGCTTCAGCAGGGTTAAGCCTTGCAATAGGAGGCAATACTCCTGACGCATCACATGTAAGGAATATTACATTCTTTGGATGTGAATGAGAATATCCTTCAGGTATAATATTAGGAATAAAATCTGTTGGATATGAAGCACGTGTATTCTCGGTAATTATATCATCATCAAGATCAATATTTCTTGAAACAGGATCATATACAACATTTTCAAGTATTGTCCCAAACCTTCTTGTGCACTCATAAATTTGTGGCTCATGCTCAGCTGAAAGTCGTATTACTTTGGCATAACATCCACCCTCGAAGTTAAAAACCCCTTCAGAGCTCCATCCATGTTCATCGTCACCAATAAGCATTCTTTTTGGATCGGCTGACAAAGTTGTTTTACCAGTACCGCTTAATCCGAAAAATAGAGCTACATCTTTAGCTTTTCCAACATTTGCTGAACAATGCATAGGAAGTACATCCCTGAAAGTAAGTAGAAAATTGAGCACTGTAAAAATTGATTTTTTTATCTCACCACCATAAAGAGAATTGGCAATAATTGCCATACGTTCTCCAAAATTCAGAATAATTCCTGTTTCACCTCTGGTACCGTCAATTTTTGGATCGGCTTTAAAACCAGGCACAGCAATAACTGTAAATTCAGGAACAAAATGTTTTAATTTATCGGGGTCACTAGTTGTAATAAACATATTACGGGCAAAAAGACTATGCCATGCTTTTTCAGTAATAATCCTGATAGGCATCTGATACTCAGGATCAGATCCTACATAACAATCCTGAACAAAAACCTCTTCATCCAAACAATATGCCTGTACGCGCGAAAGAACGGAATTGAATTTTTCCACACTAATTGGTCTGTTATATTCTCCCCACCAAATATCATCTTCGGTGGTATGCTCTTTAACAACATATTTATCAGCAGCAGCCCTGGCAGTATGTTTTCCTGTTTTTACAATTATCGGCCCCTGATTGGCTATATGCCCTTCGTTACGAAAAATAATTTCTTCATATAAGGCAGAGTCCGGCAGATTCCAGAAAACTCTTTCAAGTGCTTTTAATCCGTGATTATTTATTCCGTAATCTGAAGCCAGATCTTTTGCCTGCTTCGTTGCAGGTGTATTAAATTCTAAATATTTACTCATGACCAGTCCCTCACTAATTTACGATCGCCTAAATAAAGTTCATTTGGTGAATTAAGATCTAATGCCCATTTCATTCTCTCAATACCTTCTGTAATATCCTTAATAGAACCACAGAAGCTCAACCTCAAAAAACCTTCCATACCAAATTCAATACCAGGCATAGTAAGAACCTGGACTTTATCGATCAACATATTGGATAATCTTGTTGAATTCTTATCATACGCACTGAAATCTGCAAAAACATAAAAAGTGCCATCCGGTTTGTATACTTTCACACCTTCAAAACTATTAAGGTGATCTAACATTACATTTCTGTTATTCTCAAGTGTCATTCTTAGATTTTCTACTCCCGACTGAACACCTGTAAGAGCACCGACTGTAGCTTTTTGCAGAATTACTGAAGTACCGGATGTTTGGTGAGCCTGAATATTAATCATTGTTTCAATAAGTTTTTTATTGGCAACAGCCCAACCAATTCTGAAACCGGTCATAGCATATTGCTTTGAAACACCATTAACAACAATCAGTTTTGAATTTTCAGAAAGGTCTTTTGCATAATCATAACAATTTATAGGCTTCCTGTTATCAAATATCAGACGTTGATAAATATCGTCCATAATAAGATAAATATCTTTCTTCTCACAGAGCTGAACAACATCTGAAATAAATTGTTCAGAATAAACTGCTCCGGAAGGATTATTCGGACTATTAATTATTATAGCCTTGGTATATGAACTTATCCTTTCTTCAATATCCTTAATTCTGGGATAAAATGTACCATCTTCAGGAACAACAGGAACAGGAATACCCTGGCATAGTTTTACCATTTCAGGATAACTGACCCAATATGGGGAAGGGAATATTACTTCTTCCTGAGGGTTCAGAATAGCTTGAAGAGCAACCATAATTGCCTGTTTGGCTCCACTTGAGGCAATAACATTCTCAGGTTCTACAAGGCGGTTATAATTCTCTTCTGTATGTCGTATTATAGCTTTTTTCAATGGACGTATTCCATCAACCGGAGCATACCTTACTTCTCCAGAGTTGAGATGAGATGCAGCAGAAATAATAGCATCCATAGGAACCATGCTTTTGGGCTCTCCTCCTCCCAGATGTATCACCGGATCTCCTTTTTCACGAAGAATGGCAAATTTTTCATTAAGTGCCAGTGTAGGGGAAGAACAAATTGTTCGGGCAATCTGACTTATGCTCATTTCATTATTTTTTTAGTAATTAATTGTTTTTCTGAAACATATAAATATATTTCAATATTGAAAAAAGAAACAAATTTATAAAATTCACAGATAAACAAAGCTTTTTTAGGCAATTTTCTTTAAGATTTGATCAAAAAAAACAATCTAATGGCTAATATAATGACTGAGAGGCTATTACATTAAGATGGAAGAGGGTTTTGTGTTAGCTTGAATAATAAATATTATGATTATTTCCCTAAATATTCCTTCAGCAAAGGAATAAACTCAGACAAGATCTGTTGGATTCGTTTTTTAAGCTTACCGCTGCTGGCATCTGTATTAATCTGCAATGCCAGGCTAGATTTTAATTCGGGAATATATTGCATTGATGTTTCATAGCCGGGAAACATACCTTCATGAGTATAAATCTTTCCCATTGCTGTGTTAAATACAAAAACTCCATAACCATATCCCATTTCTGCCGGTTGTCCGGTTCTGAAATCATGTGGTTGTAATAGTTCTTCCAGAGTACTTCTGGAAAAGACATTAGCTTCGTATAATATTTTTGCCCATCTGGCCAGATCAGGAGAATTTGAAACCAATCCTCCCCCACACCATTCAAACTGAGGATTTATCACAAACTGACCATTAATCAATGGTTTTTCAGGCAAACCAAAAGATCCTTCTCCCTTATATCCCGGTATTAATCCTTTAATCTTTCTGCTATCTGAAGGATAGGTGCTCTTCAGATTGAATGGCTTCAATATCCTGTTTGTCAATTCATTATAATATGTGTTATTGCAGATTTTTTCAATAATCATTCCCAAAACAATATAATCGGTATCAGAATAAGACCAACCTTTTCCAGCTTCATGAACAGGATTATCATTAAAAACAAAGGATAATAATTCAGCAGGCTTCCACACCTTATCCGGATTAGAATTTTGTTCTTCCCAAAATTCCTGTTTCATAACATATCTGGGTAAGCCCCCTGTATGTGTAAGTAACATTTTCACCGTCAATTCAGATGAGTTAGGAAGACTATCGAACCAGCTTTCTTCTCCAAGATAATAACTTATCTTTTTATCAAAATCAATTTTCTTTTCTTCATATAATTGCATCAGTACTGCTGATACAAATGTTTTTCCGTTACTTCCGGAAAACATGATGTCATCAGGCTTCATCTTAATATTTTTATCCAAATCTGATAATCCTGTAGCAAACTTCAACAATGAACCATCATTAAGGTTAAAAGCAAGAGTTGCTCCTGGGAATCCTGACCATTCCCTCAAGGAATCTAATTTTATCTGGACTTCTTTAATAAATTTTTCACGCTTTACATCATTTTGGCCTG
>JBHOTF010000087.1:0-6339 GCA_042584005.1 Bacteroidota bacterium | reverse complement strand
AATACAAACGATAAAAAAATCCGGAATAAGAGGCCGTGGTGGTGGTGGTTTCCCTGCTGGTGTTAAATGGGAGTCGGGTCTGAAAGCAAAACTAAAAAAGAAAGAAGACATTTATATTGTTTGTAATGCTGATGAAGGAGATCCAGGTGCATATATGGATAGAAGTATTATTGAAACAGATCCTCATACTGTAATTGAAGGTATGTTAATTGGTGCATTTGCAGTAGGAGCTAAAGAAGGATTTATTTATATACGTAAAGAATATCCTCTTGCAACCCAACGTCTTGATAAAGCAATTTCTGATGCAAGGGAATATGGCTTTTTAGGAAAGAATATTTTCGGTTCGGAATTTTCATTTGATATAACAGTTCACAGAGGAGCCGGCGCATTTGTATGTGGTGAGTCTACAGCATTAATGGCATCTATGTCGGGCCGTGCAGGTGAACCAAGAGCAAAATATGTTCATAATGTTGAATTTGGCTACAGAGATAAACCTACAATTCTGAACAATGTTGAAACATGGGCCAACATTCCGGAAATTATAAATAAGGGTGCTGAATGGTTTGCTTCAATCGGAAGTGGCGATGTTAGTGAAAACCCATGGGATGGTTCTTCAGGAACAAAAGTATTTTCATTAGTTGGTGATATCAGAAATACTGGACTTGTTGAAGTTCCAATGGGAATAAGCCTTAAAGAGATTATTGAAGATATAGGTGGTGGAATTCCCAATGGAAGAAAATTTAAAGCTGTTCAAACAGGCGGGCCATCAGGAGGATGTATACCTGCAAGTAAGCTGGATATGAAAGTGGATTTCGATTCACTTACTGAGGCAGGCTCTATGATGGGATCAGGTGGAATGATTGTTATGGACGATAGAACATGTATGGTTGATATTGCCAGATATTTTATAAATTTTCTGGTAGATGAATCATGTGGTAAGTGTACACCTTGTCGTGAAGGACTTTTTGCCTTAAACAATATTTTGACAAGAATATGCGAAGGAAAAGGTAAACCAGGTGATATAGAAGAACTTGAAATTATCTCATCAACGGTAATCGACACCAGTTTATGTCAGTTGGGTGGTTCAGCACCATTCCCTGTAATAAGTAATATTCGATATTTCAAAGAAGAATTTGAAGAGCATATTAATGAAAAGAAATGCAGAGCCGGTATATGCAAACCATTAATTACTTATTCAATAAATAACGAATGTACCGGATGCACCTTATGTGTTAAAAAATGTCCGGTTGATGCTATTCAAGGAGTTAAGAAGGAACTCCATACAATTGATACAGAAAAATGCATCAAATGTGGAGTATGTTATGAAGTATGTAAATTTAATTCTGTGGAGGTAAAATAATATGTCTGAAGAATCAAAAAATATAGAAATTCTTATAAACGGAAAAAACCTTACCGTAAAAGAAGATACCTACCTGTTGGATGCAATTATTCAGGCTGGTGACGCAGTACCTACATTATGTAATCATAAATACCTGGCTCCATCAGGAGTATGCAGATTATGTACCTGTGAAATAGAGATCAGAGGAAAAAAGAAATTAGTTACATCATGTAATTATCCTATAAGACAGGAAATAAAAGTTGAAACAAAATCGGAAAGAGTAAAAAAACATAGAAAAATTCTTGCAGAAATGTATCTGGGCCGATGGCCAAATGTGGATATAATAAAGAATATAGCAAAAGTTTGTGGTGCAAGCGATAATACTAAGTTTAAAAGTGAGCTGACCGATGAAAATGAAAAAGCTTGCGTTTTATGTGGTAAATGTGTTCGCGCATGTGATGAATTTATTCAGGAAAGAATAATTGATTTTGCAGGCAGAGGAATAAAACGACATCTAACAATGCCATTTGGTGAGGTAGACCCAAAATGTGTAGGTTGTACTTCATGTGCATATGTTTGTCCTACCGGAGCGATCGAGGTTGTTGATGATATGAATAATCCTCATGATCCAAAACTAATCAGGGATTATGGCATGAAAATAAACGGAGAAATGTCCAGTCTTGATAAAGATCAGAACGATATGAGGGGACAAGGCACAGGAAATCTTGTTGAAACCATGCACGATTATGACCTCCTGCCTGTTATGAATCATAAATATGGAAGCCACCCTGACTCACATCATCTGAATGGTAAAATTTTTAAGGAAAAATATTTTACTCAAAAATTATCTGACGGATGCTGGAAAGGATGTTCAATGGCTTGTGCCAAAGCTGTAGATGGGTTTGAACTTAAAACCGGCCCTTATAAAGGCACAAAAGTTACTGTTGACGGGCCTGAATATGAGACAGCCGGAGGTGCTGCAAATATGGGTTGTTTTGATGCAGATTTTGCTATCGAATACAATTTTTATTGTGATACATACGGAGTAGATACTATTTCTTTTTCTACCTGTATGGCTTTTGTAATGGAAGCATATGAGAACGGTATAATAAACAAAAAAATTACCGGCGGAAAAGAGCTTTGTTTCGGTGCTACAAATGAAGCACTTGAATGCCTGCATGAAATGGCTTTAGGTAAAGGTTTTGGTGTTGATGTTGGACAGGGAGTCAGATGGTTAAAAAATAAATGGATAAAAGAATTAAATGCCGATGCAGATTTTCTGAATGATATAGGAATGGAGGTTAAAGGACTTGAATTTTCAGAATATGTGTCTAAAGAATCTCTTGCACAACAGGCAGGATATTCTATGTCAGTTAAAGGGCCTCAGCACGATGAAGCCTGGTTGATATTTATGGATATGGTTAATAATCAAATACCTAGCTTTGAAGATAAAGCTGAAGCATTGTATTATTACCCCTTATGGAGAACCTGGTTTGGATTACTCGGCCTGTGCAAGCTTATTTGGAACGATGTTGTTCCTGCTGATAACAGCAAACATAAACCACAGCTAGCAGCAAAAGTTCCAGGACATGTTGAAGATTTCTTTAAATTTTGTGAAGGTATGACAGGAGTACCTGTCGATGAGAAAAGAATGCTCGATCAGAGTGCACGTGTACATAATCTTCAAAGAATTATGTGCAGAATGCTTGGTTATGGAACACGTGAGCATGATATGCCTCCTTACAGAGCAGTTGGCCCTGTTACTATGGAAGAATATGAATCCAGGCAGGAAAGATATGATACTCAGCTGAAAAATGATGCGAATATTGATCCATTAGGAAAATCTACAGAAGAAAAAATGAAACTTCTTAGAAAATACAGAATGAGACAATATAATGAAGTAGTTGATGCAGCTTATGAAAGGCGCGGGTGGACTAACAACGGAGTTCCAACAATTAAACGATTAAAGAACCTTGGTATTGACCTGCCTGAGTTAGTAAAAATAGTAGAGAAGGATCAGTAGAAGCAGCTCGTTAACACTCGCGGTTATTCGTTCGCTGACGCTCATGTTATTCGTTCGCTGGCGCTCATGTTATTCGTTCGCTAACGCTCACTGTAATTTACTCCCTATGGTCGCGTAATTCAGTGGTAATTCAGTTGTAATTCGGTGGTAATTTGCTCACTTCGTTCCCGTAATTCAGTGGTAATACTTATCTTTAAAGGCGTGTTACCTGCTGGCATCATTCAATCCTTTTTCCGATATAAAATGCATAGCCGAAATTTGCTTTATATTTGTGGTATAATTCTGTGACATACTGTTCATGTTTTATGAAATCTTCAGCAGCTTTATTTCCTGCGTATTTTCTCAAGAAAATTTTCTGAGCATCAACCAGCGGTGGAAAAAAATGTTCAGTCCAACAGTTTTCAGGGAGAACAAAGGTAGCTACAGGCATGTATCCTGCTTTTTGCATTTGGGCAACCTTATTCGAAATCGTATCTATTTCAGGATAGGCTTTTTGCCAAAATTCCTGAATTTCATCAGGTCGCTCTTCGGTAAACCAGGTGTTTTCTGTAACAACGATATATCCATTGACCCAACAATACCTTTTACTTGATTTTTTAGATTCAATTGTTCAACTCTATTATTTAATTTTTTGATATAGTCGGGTGAACGGTCAATGGCTATGATCTTTACTGGAGCGTTTTGAGCCAATATCATGGTTTGTCCGCCTGTTCCACATCCAATATCTGCAATGTGCGAGTTTTCGGGTAAGGGGCGTAAACAGCCCGACAGGGCTGGATATGACCTATACCCGTTGTTGTAGCCAGTTATTCGATAATAGTATTATATAATTCTTCTTTATAATCTTCATTACCCAATTGACTACCAATTCTTTCACCACTCTCCTTGAAACTTTTATTTCTAAGTAATTCTAGAACTTTCGGTTCGAGGTTTTTATTGGTTATTCTACTTATTTTAATACCTTTTGGTCCAAGACCCAACTCCGAAATAATTTTATCCCAAATAAATTGGTCAATAAAATGTGGAATTATTAATGTTGCACAGCCATATTTTAGGGCTAAATGTGTTGTTCCGGATCCACCATGATGAATAATGGCGTACATTTTTGGAAAAACCCAATCATAAGGAATTTGTGATACAAAATAAATCAATTCTGAATTGAAATTATCGGGTTTAACTAAGCCTCCTGATGCTGTATTTATGATTGCCGCTATTTTATTTCCTTCAAGAATATCAAGAATTATTTTTGTTTTTCGCTCAGGCTCAGGATTAGTCATAGAGCCAAAAGTGATAAATAATATTTTCTCATTTTTATCTATGAATTCGGATAGTTCTTTTTCAGGTTTCCAATATGGTTTTTTATTTACTGCATGATGACCTAAAACTTTGATATTACTTTCCCAATAATCCGGACGTGGGAACAATCTTGGCGAAATAGTATATATAAATTTTCTGCTGCGAACTATACTCTTTAATTCTGTTCGTTTGATATTATCCTCTATATGTAGCCACTTTTTTGTTATCAATGCTGCTGTTGCTGTCCCAAAATCATATAGTTTAAATGTAAGTTTATTAAAAAAAACTCCATAATTTTTACCAAAAACAAGTAATGAATGTCCTTTTACATAGTGTAAACATGGAAAAGGACTCAAAAAAATTGTTTTTCCACTATTTTTATACTCCCAAATTATTGGATAAGTTGTTTTTGAATTATAAAGTACTCTATCCGGTCTTTCTTGTCTAATAAGTTCGTAAAGCTTAGTTTCTTTTTCTTTATTAGGGCTTGTTTGCTTCATAGCAAGTTTGATGAAAGCGAAGATTTTTTTTAATCCCTTTCCTCCCCCCATAGCTATTTTACCTGCCTTGCTATTGTTTAAATCAAATAATTTGCTTCCCAGAGAAGCGAATTCAAGCTCATTGCTTTCTGTCAATTCTCTAAATTGTTCTGAAAACGCACAAATAACCTGATGTCCTTTTTCTTTTAGAATTTTTCCAATTGCAAAAAAAGGTTCAATATCTCCCTGGGTTCCTATTGCTGTCAAAATGATTTTCATTTACCTGAGATATTAGATATAATTTTAATCCCACTTTTTTCCATAAGTTCACTAGCGTTAAAATCATTACATATTCCTGGATGTAGTTCATAGCTGAAAATCATTGAATTATCTTTAATCACACTATTAAAACTATAATTTGTAACTAGCATTTTATTCCCCGATAGTTTTGCAAGTTCAATATCGTGTGTTGCAATAATTCCTGACGTTTTGAGCTCACTTATTTGATTAATCAATGAAAAACCTCCTTTATGTCTATCTTCCGAGTTTGTTCCCTTAAACATCTCATCCAATAGAAAAAATACATTGTGACTACTTTCTATCAGTTTCAGCATTTTTTCTATTCTATCTAATTCTGCATAAAAAGAAGAGATTCCTTTCTTTAAATTATCTTGTGTTCGCATACTTGAAAATAGCTTCAGGTTAGATACCTGACCATTTTTTGCACAACAAGGAGCTCCAGCTAATGATAAAACAAGGTTAACACCTACAGTCCTTAAAAAGGTACTTTTTCCTCCCATATTGGAACCGGTAATCATAACAATATCACCATGGCCCTCTGAGTGAAAATTATTACATACCCGTTTATTTGAATCTATTAAGGGATGCCCCAGGGACTCAAAATGGATATAGTTATTTTTTTCTTCTAACTTAGGAAATGTATATGATGGGTTTGAATAGCAAAAACCAGCAAGGCTATTAATTACTTCAAACTCACTAACTACTTTAGACCATGATTTTAAAAACGCTTTATTTTGGGATTTCCATTTTTCTATTCCAATAATCAAGTAAATATCTAATAGCAGGAAACTGTTTAATAGAGTATACAAGTAATTTCCACCTATTGGCATCTTTTTTATACCTCTTTGCTGAGAGAATTCCAGTAAACTGCAAAGCCTGTTAATTTCATTGAATGCTGAATA
>JBHOTF010000086.1:0-6339 GCA_042584005.1 Bacteroidota bacterium | reverse complement strand
TTCTGTAAATGTTGTATTATCCGGATTAGCCTGAGTTTTGTTCAAAAGATTAGTTAAAATGAGGTCATGTAAACTGTTCATCACATCATTAATTAATGCTAACTGAAAGCGTGACTGGACACTTGGAAGAAAATTTGGACTTTCTTCAAGGAGTTGAAAATATTCTTCAACCATGGCTTGCTGTTTTCGCTGAAGATAATAGATGTTAGCAAGTTCAAACCTGAATAATTTATCGTTTCTCATTATTTGTCTGTATCTGAGATATGTTTTCTCAGCCCATTCATACTCTACTTTTAATAAAAATGCATTAACAAGGCTTCTTGCCTGATTTTGGTCAGATGTAAGTTTAGAAATAGCATTCTCATAACTTTGCTCTACTTTTTTTCCTTTATCCTGGAACTTATATAATTGGCCCTGTTCAACATATAAAGTTAGATCCTTAGGGTTTTTTCTTATTAGGTTTTTTATTTCTTTTTCTGCTATAGAATAATTTTCAAGGTTGATCAGGCAAGTAATATATGATGACAAATAAAATTTTGATTGTGTTTGCTTATATAGTTTCATATAAAGCTGAGATGCTTTAAGATATTCTTTATTATTACTGTATTGTGCTGCCAGTTGCCCTTCTGAAATTCTGTTCTGAGGGTAAGCAGGCAATAAACAAGACAGAAAAAGTATTAGTATGAAAAAATGTTTCATCTAAAAACAATTATTATTTTCCTGTAAATATAATAATATAAGCGTGCAATTCAGCTATCGATTATTTTGGTTAGCTAATTGATAGTGCTAAAACCGGTATATTTGGTTAATACCTTAGGAATTTTTATTCCATCTTTTTCCTGATTGTTTTCAAGTAGAGCAGCAACTATTCTTGGAAGAGCCAGAGCACTGCCATTAAGAGTATGTGCAAGTTTCGTTTTTTTATCGCCTTTTTCCTTAAACCTTAATTTGAGCCTGTTCGATTGATATGCCTCACAATTGGATACTGAACTAACCTCAAGCCATTTTTGCTGGCCTGCAGCATATACTTCAAAGTCGTAAGTTATTGCTGAAGTAAATCCCAGATCGCCTCCACATAATTTCATTATACGATAAGGTAGTTCAAGCTTTTTAACAAGGCTTTCAACATAATTAACCATATTTTCAAGTGTATCATATGATTTATCTGGATGTTCAATTTGTATTATTTCAACTTTATCAAACTGATGAAGGCGGTTAAGTCCTCTTACATCTTTACCCCATGAACCTGCTTCCTTACGAAAACATGGTGTATATGCACAGTTTTTAACCGGGAGGTCTGAATAATTAAGAATTTCATTACGGTAAATGTTCAAAACCGGTACTTCAGCAGTTGGAATCAGATAAAGATTTGATGAAGCTATTTGGTACATTTGGCCTTCTTTATCAGGCAACTGGCCGGTTCCAAATCCGGAATCTTCATTTACAATAATTGGTGGGAGAACTTCGTCATAACCTTCTTTTTCTGCATTTTCAAGAAAAAAATTTATTAATGCCCTTTGCAATTTGGCAGCTTTAGATAAACGATTAAAAGAAGATGGTAAAAGAGTATTTGATGTTGCGCAAATAGCATCTTCAAATAATATATTTCAAACATCGATAGATGGATACCAGTACCTTATTAATAAAGGCAAACCTGCTGAGACGGAAAATAAAATCACATCTGCTTCTACTACAAAAAGGAATGTAACATCTACCAGAAGACAAAATGTCTATTTTCCTGTATATGAAGTTTCTTTAATTGAGATATTAAATGTAAAATATGCATATTTACTTTGGGGAAATTATCCTGAGATTTCAAAATTAAAAATACTTGAAAAAGATTTAATATCCACGATAGGCCAGCTTGGACGAAATAATAATACTTCCGTTTTATTACAAAAACTAGCATTGATACAAGGTTTATATCTTCAGAAAACTGAATCGGCAATTAATATTCTTGAACATATTGATAATATTCCGGGTATATCACCCACATTTATCGATGAATGCAAAATTGACCTTGCTGATTTATATCTTTCCCTGGGAAAAATCTGGGATGCTACTTTAATTTATGCAGCGGTAGAAAAAAGAAACCCTGACAATCCTATAGGTCATAAGGCAAAATTTAAGAAATCTAAATTAGCTTTTTATGCAGGAAATTTTAAATGGGCCCGTGCTCAACTTGATGCTTTAAAAGCCAGCACATCAAAATTAATTGCCAATGATGCCATGGCTTTGTCTTTGCTTATTTCCGATAATACAGGTTCTGACAGTACTGAGAGCGCATTAAAAATGTATTCCAGGGCTGATTTACAGCTTTTTCAAAAGAAAGATTCTGCTGCACTAATTACTCTCGACTCATTATTATCAATTTTCCCAAATCATAGTCTTATTGATGAAGCATTATTCAAAAAGGCTGAAATAAATGAGAAAATGGATAATTATGTTCAGGCAGCTGAAATATATAATAGAATCTTTCTGGAATTTCCTGAGGATATACTCGCTGATAATTCCTTATACAAATATGCTCTTACCCTGGAAAATAAGCTTGATCGCAAAGAGGAAGCAATGGAGGTATACAGAGAGTTAATGAACAAATATCCCGGTAGTATATTTGTATCTGATTCAAGAAAGAGATATAGAAACCTAAAAAATACATTTAACCCTGATGAAGTGGGGAAGTCAAACTAAACCATATATTTTGGCTCTGGGAGCCATATTTTTCTGGTCAACTGCTGCAACAGCATTTAAACTGGCCTTAAAACATATGGATTTTATCCAACTTCTGTTTATTTCGTCTCTAACAGCTACTGTTTTTCTTTTTATTGTATTAATTGCTCAAAATAAAATTAATCTTCTACGGAAGTTATCCTTTAAAGATTATCTGAAATCAGCACCTGTAGGATTGTTAAATCCATTTCTCTATTATCTGGTATTGTTAAAAGCATATTCCATTCTTCCTGCCCAGATTGCCCAACCATTAAACTATACATGGCCAATAATGCTTGTGCTTTTATCTGTTCCTTTCCTTAAACAAAAGCTTTATTTTAAGAGTATTATTGCAATTATTATTAGTTTTTCTGGTGTGTTGATCATTTCTTCACAGGGGCAAAATATTCTGGAATTTAAAATCAGCAATCCATTTGGAGTGTTATTGGCCACTGGGAGTTCATTAGCCTGGGCAATGTTTTGGATACTTAATGTTAAGAATAAAAAAGATGAAGTTCTGAAGCTATTTCTGAATTTCAGCTTTGCATTAATTTTTATTAGTATTGTTTTCTTTGTTTTTTCAAAGCCCGAAAAAGCTCTTCATATTAATGGTATAATTCCGGCTGTATATATTGGACTTTTTGAAATGGGTATTGCATTTATTTTATGGCTTAAAGCTCTTAAACTTAGTCCATCAAATGAAAAGATATCTAATCTTGTATTTATTTCACCATTTCTTGCCTTAATTTTTATACATATTATCCTTGGCGAACAGATATATATGTCGACATGGGCAGGATTAATTTTGATCATCGCTGGTATATATATCCAGCAAAAAAGAAAAAAATAATACCTTTATAATAAGTTTATCAATTAATGAAATCCGAAAAAACCATAATAGGAATAGATCCGGGAACAAATATTCTTGGATTTGGTATTATTTCCATACAGGGAAGTTCGCAGAAGTATATCTATTCAGGAATTATTGATATGCGTAAAATTTCTGATCATCATCTGAAACTCGAAAAAATATTTAATAGTATTATTAAGATTATCGATAAATTTCGACCCGATGAGTTAGCAATTGAAGCTCCATTTTACGGTAAAAATGTTCAATCAATGCTTAAGCTTGGAAGAGCACAGGGGGTAGTATTGGGAGCGGCATTTTCCCGATCACTTACAGTATTTGAATATGCTCCCCGAAAAGTTAAATTGGCCGTTACAGGTAACGGAAATGCATCTAAAGAACAGGTGGCCATAATGCTGACAAAATATTTCAAATTAAAAACAATTCCTGAGCCTCTTGATGCCACCGATGCAATTGCAACAGCTTTATGTCATTGTTTTCAAAATAATATAAGCTATGATGATAAAGGAGCAAAAACCTGGAAGGAGTTCATCAGTAAGAACCCTAAACGAGTAATCTGACTTATTTTATATTATTTCTTATTTTTTCGGCAATATTGATAAATTCTTCATGTTCCAGTTTCAATTTTGGTTTTGAAAAATCTATATCATATATACCATTAATTGGAATCAAATGAATATGTGTATGTGCTACCTCAAGTCCGATAACAGCCACACCAATTCTTTCACAATCAATAACTTTTTTTATTCCAACTGCCACCTTTTTGCAAAAAATATTTATTCCGGCTAATAATTCATCTTCAAGATCAAAATAATAATCAATCTCTTTTTTTGGAATAACAAGGCTATGGCCTTTTGCTAAAGGGTTAATATCAAGGAAAGCATAATACCTTTCATCTTCAGCAATTTTATACGATGGTATTTCACCATTAATTATTTTAGTAAAAATTGAAGGCATCGGATTAATCTTTTAATTATATATTAATTGACAGAATCTCAAAAGAGATAGTACCTGAAGGAACATCCACCTCAACGATATCTCCTTTTTTCTTACCAAGGAGTGCTTTAGCAATAGGAGTATTAATGGACATTTTGTGAGCTTTCAGGTCAGCCTCAGTTTCAGCAACAATGGTATATTCCAGTATAGCATTATTAGTTTTGTTTTTAATTCTTATCCTTGATAATATCTGGACTTTCGAATTATCGATTTTAGATCTATCAATTAGCCTGGTGTTCCTCAGGGCTTCCTGAAGTTTCGCTATTTTCATTTCAAGCAAACCCTGAGCTTCTTTTGCTGCATCATATTCGGCATTTTCAGAAAGGTCGCCCTTATCTCTTGCCTCAGCGATCATTTTAGAGATTGCAGGACGTTCAATGAAAATAAGGTGATCAATATCTTTCTTTAACTTCATTAATCCTTCTTCAGTCATATATGATATATCAGTCATATAGTAAAAGATTTGTACTTAATAAAACATTATTAAAACAAAAAAGAATCCCGAACACATCCGGGACCCTTTCTTACATGTATTTTCTAAATATTCTACAGAGTAATTCTAGCCCCTATAGTATGAACACCCTGAAATGGATTTGTATCACGATATGAATAATCAATCGCAAATACAGAACCACTTTCTTTGTTCATTGGTATCTGAATTGATACTCCGGCTGAAGGGCCGGTAAAAAAGTCAGTTCTTGTATCAAAATCATCGTATTTATCAGAAATGAATGATAATGGGTTTATTCCATCTTCATAAATAAATCCACATCTTAGTAATAGTATTTCTCTGAATGAATACTCAAGTCCTAAATGGAATTTATCTTTCTGGAATGAAAAAGCTGTAAAACTTCCGGCAGCTGTGAGTCGTTGCGTAGCACCAAGATAAAAATCATAAGCTAAACCTATCTTCAATAAAGAAGGAAGTTCAATCTCATCCTTACGATGCTCAATTGTCATACTAATATCAGTTGGAGGAATAACCCCTCTAACAGATAAACCATCGCCGGTATATTTCATTGTAGGCCCAACATTTTTCATTGTAATACCAAAATGAATTTGATTATTGTCGCCGGCTACATATTGAATACCGGCATCAATTGCAATTCCTGAAGTAGTAACATCAGCAATACCTCCTGATATTATTTTAAAAGCAACTCCACCTAAAATCTGATTAGAGAATACTTTTGAATATGATACTGATATATTAGTATACTTAGGATTAAAAGTACCAAGACCACCATCCGGCCTTTCATTTGTAGTTTTTATAAATTCGCCGCAATCCATTGACATTATTGCTAATCCTAATACTCCAGAATCACCAATTTTCTGAGCTAATCCAAATGCATTAATGGATATATCAGCAACATAAGTAGTTCTTGAAAAAATTAATTCAGTTTTATTTACTAATGATGCACCTGCAACATTAATATATAAAGCTTCAAGTCCTTTTACATTGGCAACATTAGCTCCGCCCCATCCGGAACTTCTTCCCCATGGATTAATTAACAGTTCCGGTGCACCAGATGAACCTGCTCTTTGTTTATTACCTGCAAATGAATTTAATCCAGGTATAAGTAAAACAACTATTAAGGTCAGGCCTGCAAGGTTTCTTAAAATTCTTTTCATAATTATTTTATTTCTAAGTTTTATATTCAATAATAATTATATTTTAGAATGATGTTAAATCAATAGGTCTGAGAATTCCCATAAACTTAACAATCTTTTCTCCCAGTTCATATGCATTTACGTGTATTATGTAAACA
>JBHOTF010000085.1:0-6561 GCA_042584005.1 Bacteroidota bacterium | reverse complement strand
CCTTTAGTGAGGCATCCTTAACATCACCAGCTTTATCTCCAAAAATAGCTCTAAGAAGTTTCTCTTCCGGAGATGGATCAGATTCGCCTTTTGGAGTTATTTTTCCAATTAAAATATCGCCAGGTCCAATATTTGCACCTACTCTGATAATTCCATTCTCATCAAGATCTTTAGTTGCTTCTTCGCTTACATTAGGAATATCAGAAGTTAATTCTTCCATACCACGTTTAGTATCTCTTACTTCAAGAAGATATTCATCAATATGAATTGATGTAAAAATATCTTCTCTAACTACTCTTTCAGAAATAACTATAGCATCCTCAAAATTATATCCTTTCCATGGCATGAATGCTACTTTAAGATTTCTTCCTAATGCCAGTTCGCCATTTTGAGTGCCAAAACCTTCTGTAAGAATCTGACCTCCTATAACTTTGTCACCTTTACTAACAATTGGCCTCAGATTAATACATGTATTCTGGTTTGTTTTCCTATATTTTGGAAGATAATATGATTTTATATCTTCTTCAAAGCTTACAAACTTCTCTTCATTTGTTCTCGAATACCTGATTACTATTTTATTAGCATCAACATATTCAACAACTCCTTCTCCTTCAGCAACAATAAGAATTCTCGAATCTTTAACCATGATATTCTCAATACCGGTACCAACAATAGGAGCTTCAGGGTTCACAAGTGGAACAGCCTGACGCATCATATTAGATCCCATCAGAGCACGGTTAGCGTCATCATTTTCCAAAAATGGAATAAGAGAGGCAGCCATTGAGGCAATCTGGTTTGGCGCAACATCCATCAAATGAATATCTACTGGTTCTGATAAAGGATAATCGGCTTCATGCCTTGTTTTAACCTTTGGATTAATAAATTTTCCTTCAGAATCAATAGGAGCATTTGCCTGGGCAATTATTTTTTCTTCTTCTTCTTCTGCGGTTAAATAAATAACTCCTTCTTCTCCCAGATCAACCTGACCTTCTTTAACCTTTCTATATGGTGTTTCTATGAATCCAAGATTATTAATTTTGGCATAAACACACAATGATGAGATTAGACCAATATTTGGCCCTTCAGGAGTTTCAATAGGACATAAACGCCCATAATGTGTATAATGCACATCCCTAACCTCAAAACCGGCTCTTTCTCTTGAAAGCCCTCCAGGGCCTAAGGCAGACATTCTCCTTTTATGGGTCATTTCAGCCAAAGGATTTGTCTGATCCATAAATTGAGAAAGTGCATTTGTGCCAAAGAAAGAATTTATTACAGATGAAAGTGTTTTTGAATTGATAAGATCGATAGGTGTAAACACCTCATTATCTCTAACATTCATTCTTTCTCTAATCGTTCTTGCCATTCTGGCAAGGCCTACACCAAACTGATTTGATAATTGTTCTCCAACTGTTCTTACACGACGATTGCTAAGATGGTCAATATCATCAACATCAATCTTTGAATTCAATAATTCAATAAGGTACTTAACAATTTCAATAATATCTTCCTTTGTAAGAACCTTAATATCTACTGAAGTTTCAAGATTGAGTTTTTTATTGATTCGATAGCGACCAACCTCACCTAAATCATATCTTTTATCTGAAAAGAATAATTTATCAATAACATCTCTTGCAGTAGCTTCATCTGGTGGCTCAGAATTTCTGAGTTGTCTGTATATATGAAGTACCGCTTCTTTTTCCGAGTTACAAGGATCTTTTTGCAAAGTATTATAGATTATTGCAAAATCAGAATGACTATGGCCTTCTTTATGAAGCAATATTGTTTTTGATCCGGATTCAACTATTTCCTCAATATGTTCATTTTCAAGAACAGTCTCCCTATCAATAATAACTTCATTCCTTTCAATAGATACAACTTCTCCTGTATCTTCATCAACAAAATCTTCAATCCATGATTTAAGAACACGGGCAGCAAGTTTTCTGCCAACAGCTTTTTTAAGTCCTGTTTTTGACACTTTTATTTCATCAGCCAGATCAAAAATCTCAAGGATATCTTTATCGCTTTCGAACCCAATTGATCTAAAAAGTGTTGTTACTGGTAATTTTTTCTTTCTATCAATATATGCATACATTACATTATTGATATCTGTTGCAAATTCAATCCAGGATCCTCTAAAAGGAATAACTCTTGCTGAATAAAGCTTGGTGCCATTTGCGTGTAAACTCTGACCGAAAAATACACCAGGTGATCTGTGAAGTTGAGATACAACTACACGTTCTGCCCCGTTAATGACAAATGTTCCTCTGGGAGTCATATACGGGATAGTACCAAGATAAACATCCTGTACTACAGTATCAAAATCCTCATGTTCCGGATCCGTACAATACAATTTAAGTTTAGCTTTGAGTGGAACACTGTATGAAAGTCCCCTCTCAAGACATTCACGAATAGTATATCTTGGAGGATCCACAAAATAATCTATAAATTCAAGTACGAAATTGTTTCTAGTATCTGAAATAGGAAAGTTTTCGCTAAAAACACGAAATAAACCCTCATTTTTTCTTTTTTCAGGAGTAGTCTCTAACTGAAAAAAGTCTGAAAATGATTTTAACTGTACCTCAAGAAAATCCGGGTATTCCAGTTGGTTCTTTGTTAAACTGAAATTTATTCTTTGACTAATATTATTATTGACCATCTTTTATATCTTATTAGATTAAACTAATTAAAATAACAAAAGGGCTAGAGCCATTTTAGAGACTCTAAACCCACACAAAAACTAATATTAGACTATCTTATTTAATTTCAACTTCAGCTCCTGCTTCTTCTAATTGAGTTTTTAGTGATTCAGCTTCTTCTTTTGAGATTTTCTCTCTTATCGCTTTTGGTGATGCATCCACCAATTCTTTAGCTTCTTTTAAACCTAAGCCTGTTAATTCTTTTACAAGCTTAACGATTTGAAGTTTTGCTCCACCTGGTGCTTTAAGAACAACATCAAATTCTGATTTTTCCACGGCTGCACCGCCTTCAGCACCTTCTGAAGGTCCTGCAACAGCAACCTGAGCTGCTGCAGGCTCAATACCATATTCTGTTTTAAGTATTTCAGCCAACTCATTAACTTCCTTAACAGTCAAATTAACTAATTCTTCTGCAAACTTTTTTAAATCTGCCATTTTCGTTTTTTTTTTAATTATTTATTATCTATTTTTTTATTCTTTCTCAGACAGGGTTGTTAAAACACCTGACAGGATATTACTTCCTGATTTTAATGAAGAAATTACATTATGTACAGGTGATTGTAAAATCATTATTATATCACCTATTAATTCTTCTTTAGATTTAATATTAGACAAGGTTTCTAATTGATCCTCTCCAATATAAACAGATTCTTCAACATAAGCTCCTTTGAGAATAGGCCGGTCATACTTTTTCCTGAACTCTTTAATTAGTCGTGCAGGCTTATTACCAACATTAGAAAACATAATTGATGTAGATCCTTTTAATATATCAAACAGTTCATCATATTTTCCTTCAGATTTCTCAAGTGCTCTTTTTAATAAGGTGTTTTTTACAACAACCAGTTTAATTTCGTCATTATGACAGTTTTTCCTTAGCATATATGTTTCTTCTGCATTCAGATCAGAAATGTCAGCAAGGTAAAAATGATTATAATCAGAAACCTCTGTTGTTAACTTATCAACGACCTTATTTTTTTCTTCCAGTATCATAATAATATTAATGCCTTATTAATAATTAATTATTCATCTATGGATTTTGGATCAATTTGCAAACTGGGACTCATAGTACTCGACATATACAAGCTTTTCATATAAGTTCCCTTTGCAGAAGTTGGTTTGAGCTTAATTATAGTGTTGATTAACTCACGTGCATTATCTCTAATTTGCTCAGGCTGGAAAGAAACTTTTCCAATACTGGCATGAATAATTCCAAATTTATCAACCTTAAAATCAATTTTACCCATCTTAACTTCTTGTACTGCTTTTCCAATTTCCATTGTAACAGTTCCGCTTTTCGGATTTGGCATTAATCCTCTTGGTCCAAGAACCCGCCCTAATTGTCCGACTTTTGCCATAACACTTGGCATAGTAATAATAACATCCACATCGGTCCAACCGCCTTTAATTTTCTCAACATATTCGTCAAGTCCATAAAAGTCGGCACCAGCAGCTTTCGCTTCTTCTTCCTTTTCAGGAGTACACAAAACAAGAACTTTTATTTCTTTTCCGGTTCCATGTGGAAGTGATACAACACCACGGACCATTTGATCAGCTTTTCTTGGATCAACACCAAGCCTGACATTTACATCAATAGCTGCATCAAATTTGGCAGTACTAATTTCCTTAACCAATTTTGAAGCCTCTCTCAAAGTATAAACTTTATCAGCCTCGAGCTTTTCTAAAGCCATCTTTCTGTTTTTTGTAATTCTTGTCATTTTATGTCAAATAAAACTTTCAAATTTAAAATGGAGGATTTCCTTTAATTATCAATCCCATACTTCGTGCTGTTCCGGCAACCATTTTCATACCAGACTCAATGCAAAATGCATTAAGATCTTCTTTTTTATCTTCGGCTATTTCTTTAATTTGATTCCAGGTAACTATTCCAACCTTATCACGGTTAGATTCCGGAGAACCAGATTTCAATTTAGCCGCTTCAAGTAACTGAACAGCAGCGGGAGGAGTTTTTGTTACAAATTCAAATGATTTGTCTTGGTAGACAGTTATAACAACAGGTATTAATTTCCCGGCTTTACTCTGGGTTCTCCCGTTAAACTGCTTACAAAACTCCATTATATTCACTCCTTTAGCACCTAAAGCAGGTCCTACAGGAGGGGAAGGATTTGCAGCTCCACCTTTGATTTGCAATTTTATTATTCCAGTTATTTCTTTCGCCATAATTTAAAATTCAAATCGTAAATTACTCTTTTTCCACCTGCATGAAACTCAACTCAAGAGGTGTTTTTCTGCCAAAAATTTTAACCATCACTTTTAATTTTTTCTTTTCATTATTTACCTCTTCAATTATTCCGGTAAAACTATTAAAAGGACCGTCAATCACTTTGACAGATTCCCCGACAAAAAATGGAATATTAATTTCTTCGTCGCTAGCAGCTAATTCATCAACTGTACCTAGAATTCTGTTCACCTCAGACATTCTAAGTGGAAGAGGTTTGCCACCCTTTTCAGCGCCCAAGAAACCAATAACATTTGGGACGTCTCTAACAATGTGTGGTATTTCACCCACCAAAATAGCTTCAATCAAAACATAACCAGGAAAAAAATTCCTGTCTTTGCTGACTTTTTTACCAGATCTGATCTGGTAAACTTTTTCAGTTGGTATCAGTACCTGGGAAATATACTTTTCAAGTTTAAGATGAGAAATTTGGCTCTCAATATATTCCTTAACCTTTTTTTCCTTGCCTCCAATTGTTCGAAGTACAAACCATTTCATTCCGGTATCAGTCCCCATTTTGGTACTTTTTTCACCCCTTGTTAAAACAACTTATAAACATTTTCCATAATTGTACGGAATGTAGTATCCATGGCAAGTATGACCAGACCAATGATCAGGGAAGCTATCATAACAACGATGGCACTACTTTGTAAATCAGCCCATGTGGGCCAAGAAACTTTATGAACAAGTTCATTATATGTTTCTTCAAAATATTGTTTAATTTTCTTCATTTTTTCCGTTTTCCTGGCACGGATGGAGAGACTCGAACTCCCAACCTGCGGTTTTGGAGACCGCTGCTCTGCCAATTGAGCCACATCCGTATAAAAATTATCAATCTGGAAAATTAAAAAATAACCAGATTAATAATTTTATTATTAAATAATGTTATTCAATTATTTCAGTAACCTGGCCAGCTCCAACTGTTCTGCCACCCTCACGAATTGCAAAACGAAGGCCCTGATCCATAGCAACAGGAGTAATCAGATGAACAATTATTGAAACTCTATCACCAGGCATAACCATTTCCGTTCCTTCAGGAAGGAAAATTTCACCTGTAACATCCAATGTCCTAAGATAAAATTGAGGACGATATTTATTATGGAAAGGAGTATGACGTCCACCTTCTTCCTTTTTAAGGACATAAACCTCAGCCTTAAATTTTGTATGTGGAGTTACCGTATTAGGTCTTGCTATAATCATTCCTCTTTTAATCTTTTCCTTGTCAATACCACGAAGTAAAAGACCAACGTTATCACCAGCCTGACCTTCATCAAGAATTTTGCGGAACATTTCCACACCTGTAACAACAGATTTCATTCCTTCAGCACCAAGGCCAATAATCTGGACATCGTTACCAGTATTGATAATACCTGTTTCAATACGTCCTGTAGCAACTGTTCCTCGTCCGGTAATTGAGAAAACATCCTCAACCGGCATTAGAAATGGCTTCTCAACATCACGTGGAGGAATTGGAATATATTCATCAACAGCTTCCATAAGTTCAACAACTTTTGCTTTCCATTTTTCTTCACCGTTCAATGCACCAAGAGCAGATCCATGAATAACAGGAGTATTATCTCCATCAAATTCATAAAAATCTAATAATTCCCTTATTTCCATCTCAAC
>JBHOTF010000084.1:0-6580 GCA_042584005.1 Bacteroidota bacterium | reverse complement strand
ATACCGATATTTTTATTAAAGAGGGAAATGGACTGAAAGAACTTAGTAAAAACGGATCCATCAGAATTCCGCAGGTACACCTTTCAGAATATGAATTTCTTTTAACCGAGTTTATTGAGCCGGGTATTAGAAATAACGATTTTTTTTCAAATTTTGGTCGGCAGTTTGCCTTACTTCATCAATATCAATCGGATAAATTCGGCTTTTTTGAAGATAATTACATAGGTGCTAATGTTCAGATAAATAAGACCAATACTTCAACAGAAAGTGACTGGACTGCCTTTTATTTTGAAAACAGGCTGCTTTATCAGATGCATCTTGCTGACAAAAACGGATATGCCGACACAAGACTTAAAAGAGCATTTTCAGTAATAGAAAATAATATTGAAACTATACTTCAAGGAAGTGAAGAACCTCCTGCCCTGCTTCATGGCGATTTGTGGAGCGGGAATTTTATGTGTGGATATAATTCTGAAGCAGTATTAATTGATCCAGCGGTTTATTATGGACACAGAGAAGCTGACCTGGCTATGACAAAACTTTTCGGAGGATTCTCATATGATTTTTACGCCTCATATATAGAGACTTATCCTCTAAAGAAAGAATATGAATATCGTGAAAATATTTATTTATTATACCATGTTCTTAATCATCTTAATCTGTTCGGACAGGGATATTATGAGCAGGCAGTCAGTTTAATGGAGAAATACAAATGAAAAATTCAAAAGGCAAAAGGCAAAAGTGAATCAGAAATTGTGAATAGTGAATAGTGAATGGTGAATTGGTTGAATAGTTAAGTAGTTAAGTAGTTAAGTATTGTATTTAATGCACATTGTAGTCACGCAATGCTTTGCGTGATTGAATAAAGAAGGATAAATGTTGAATGGTTGAAATGGTTGAAATGGTTGAAATGGTTGAAATGTTGAACGGTTGAATGATAATTAAAATACAAAGAGAAATTTGCCCGTAGGGCATAAATATATGTAGCCATGGGTGAAGCCCATGGTAAATGATAGTGAAGAAATAATACCCCGGTAAGTAATTAGATTGATGCACAATGAGTATGTACCTACCGGGGAAAATCAAGGATGTTGGCGCGTACAATATTATTGAGTGACAAGTGACAAGTGACAAGTGACAAGTGACAAGCATATGAGCTTATGAGCTTATGAGCTTATGAGCTTAACAGCTTAAGAGCTATAAACAAAGATTATTAACCTAAACTATAAAACAATGGAATCTACTAAAAGAATTAGTCAAAGATTAAGCTTGATTATAGCTTTCTTAATTTTTTCTGGTATTGGTGATTTAATTGCACAAAAAACAGCTTTCACCAGCCAGGATGCATTAAATGTAAAATCATTCCGGATTTCAGGAATTACCGACGATGGAAAATATATTGCCGGTTCTTTCGGAACAAGAAAAGACAGAATGAGTACGGATCACAAACGTTTTGGTGATCCTAATTATATAAGTTCCGGAAAAAGCGAATTGCTTATTATGGATACCGAGAGTGTTGAAACATATCATGTTATTAAAGAAAAGGGAATTATCAGGTCGCAAAAATGGTCGCCTGATAATAATTCGCTGGCTTTTTTCAAATACGATGATGACAGATACAATCTATATGTATACGATAATATTAAAAGGAAACTTAAAAAACTTAAAATAAAAACCGATAAAAAAATATCTTCAAACTCAATTCTTGAATGGAGCCCTGATGGGAATTCAATATTACTTTCGTTACGGGAAAAAGGCTGGGCAGAAAAAGCCGATTCTATGTTCACTGAAGCAACTGTTGGCCCGAGAATAGTATATGATTCTAAAAGGCCTTTTCTTAAATGGGATGAGCTAGGGAATTTTTCTTCATTATCAATAATTGCCAGCCTCGACCTTAAGAGCCTGGAAGTAACCGAATTATTGCCTGAATGCAGATACAGTAGTATTAGAATGTCGAAACAAAAAAATAAACTCAGTTTTGTTCAAACATATCCTAAAAAAACGGTTTACGACAGAAAAGGTGGTACTGATTATGAACTAAAACTTCTTGATTTAAACGATATTTCTAAAATCGACACCCTGATTAAACGTTCTGATAAAAGAATACTTGCTAATTGGAATGAGGATAATACAATGTATGCTTATGCTGATTCAGGCAGGATTTTTATCAGGTCAATCTTTGAAAAAGAAGCAAAACAGATAAGCACTGATACTGTTGAAATAATTAAGGAAGATACGTCTAAAGT
The DNA here is from genome assembly GCA_042584005.1 of Bacteroidota bacterium. Classification (GTDB taxonomy): domain Bacteria; phylum Bacteroidota; class Bacteroidia; order Bacteroidales; family JBHOTF01; genus JBHOTF01. Next base: position 4,334 of record JBHOTF010000084.1, on the reverse strand, counting down.
GAAATTTTCTATTAACAGGTGGAGTCCGGATGGAACAAAAATTCTTAGCTCTTCAAAAAAAGGATATTGGTTGGTAGATATTGATAATGGCAGTATGGAAATGGTATATGAATTTCCTGAGGATAAGGAAAAAGCCCCCTCTATGAATATCAGCAGTTGGAGCCCTGACGGCAAATACTGGTACATGACTTACTCTGCCAAAGATAAATGGGAAAGAGGAATTTTCAGATATGATATAAAAAATGCTGATATGAAAGAGCTTATTAAGAGCGAAGATCAATACAGTAGCTGGAGAATGACAAAAGATGGTGAAAAGTTTTTCTATACTTATTCGGATGGAAATATCCCTTCCGACCTGTATTCAACCAATAAGGAATTCAATAAAAGAAAACAGCTCACAGATTGTAATCCATGGATAGCAAATAAGAAAATGACAAAAAGTGAGCTTGTTAAATACAGAGATACAGATGGAAAAGAACTTTATGGAGTTCTATATTACCCCGTTGATTATGAAGCTGGTAAAAAATATCCGCTTGTTTGTGAAATTTATGAGAAATTTTTTAATAATGGATATTCTATGTCGATGAATATGATCGCTAACGCAGGATATTTTGGGTTTAAACCATCGGTAAATTTAATTCAGGGATACCCGGGTGAGGCCTGGGTAAAAGGTGTAACGTCGGGTATTAATATGTTAATCGATAGAGAACTTATTGATCCTGACCAACTTGGAGTTCATGGAACAAGTTATGGAGGATATGCTACTTCATTACTTATTTCCCAGACCGACCGTTTTGCTGCAGCAATAAATATTTCCGGAAAGGTAAATATTATCAGTTTTCTTGGTGATAGTCCTCGTATAGGAACAAGAAACTATTCTGCCGCAGAAGTTGGCCAGGATAGAATTGGAGAAACATTATGGGAGGCTCCTTTGAAATATTTAGCAACATCTGCTGTATTATTTGCCGACAGAATAAACACACCCCACCTGTTACTTACCGGTGATGGTGACTGGAACGTTCCTGCCGTGAATGAAAGGGAATTATATTATGCATTACGCCGACTTGGCAAGGAAGTAATGTGGGTTAATTATTATAATGGCGGACATGGAGCCGGAGCTGCAAGTAATGAAGCTGATTACCACGACCATTGGAAAAGAATATTAGAGTGGTACAAAACTCATTTCGAAAAAGCTAAGGAGAAGAAGGATAAAGACTAATTTTAAATACCCAGGCATAATCACAGGGCATTTCATTATATGAGATACCCGATACATCAATATATAGTTTATTATTTCTGTATGTATAAGGAATAGATTTTTCAAGTCCTAACATAGATATTTTTATTCCATTAGCTGGTTTTGGAATATCCAGAACCAGGGTATCATCTGGCCATTCAAGACTTATTACATATAGATTATTATTATTACATGTATAAGCAATGTGCTGGTTCATAGAGGAGTACTCAGCCAACAAACCATCTCCAGCGTCAATACTTTTAGAACTATATAAATTTGGCTGAGGAATTATTTCTTTTTCCTGACTTTCAGATGACCAGTACAAATGCATATGTGCATCATTCTTTTTTTCAAAATATTCAATCCTTATTGGATATTTGTTTTGTGCAATAAGCTCTACTTCTCCCTTATCTCCAATTTCTTTATTATTTATCCATATTTTACATCCTTCATCGGCCCTGGCTTCAAACAGATATTTTTCAGAATATTTTGCTTTAATATAACCTGTCCAAACAACCTCAAAATCATCTTCTTTTATGGTTTTAGCAGGTGTATTTCTTACCCAGTTAAAGTCTAAATTTTTATCAATTCTTTTAACCGACATTCTCCTTTCTTCTCCGGTTTTCTCATATGTTTCAGATCCATATATGGCTTCTCCGTTCACCTTCAGCCAGTTACCAAGTTGCATAAGTCTCTCCTGCTGAAGTAAAGGTATTTGTCCGTCTGCCTTGGGACCAACATTTAAAGTTATTCCACCACCATTTCCTACAGCTTTTGCAAAAAAATGAATGAGTTCCTCAGGGCTCAAATATGCTTCTAATTTTTCATTTCTGTTTAGCCCGAATGATCGTCCCAATCCACGACATTCAGCCCATGGTCTATCGGTTACATTTATTCCAGCGCTATATTCGGGAGTAAGGAAACCAATATCACTACCACCACCCCACCGGTTATTAACAATAGCATCATCGCCAACAAGATTATAATACCATGATATTAGTTCTCTTGCGTGCCAATCTTCAGCAGAATGAAACCATTCACCATCTGTAAACAAAACTTCCGGTTTATATGTAGAAATTAGTTCATGAAACTGAGGCAACATATATTGATCAATATAGCTTGTTATCTGGTCATGAGGATCGTTATCCCACATATGAAGTTTATTATTCCATTCAGGCAGTGAATAATATAATCCGAATTTTACATTTGTTTTTCTTATTGCTTTTTCCAGTTCTCCAACCAGGTCTCTTTTCGGGCCTACTTCCACAGAATTCCAGCCAGGAGAATATTTACTTGGCCACATTGCATAACCATCATGATGTTTGGATACAAATATCATATATTTTGCTCCTGCTTTTTCGAATAATTCAGCCCATTCGTCAGCATTAAATAATTCTGCTTTAAATAATGGGGCAAAATCGCGATATGTAAAATTTTCCCCATAATTTTTCTTCATAAAATTTGTTCTGAAAGGCTCTTTGAGTTGTAAGCCTCTTAGAAACCATTCACCATACGATTCCTTTTCACCATATGCAGGTACTGAATAAACACCCCAGTGTATAAATATTCCCAGTTTAGCGTCTTTAAACCATTGAGGATAAGGCCTTGTCTTTAACGATTCCCATGTAGCCTCCCATTTGCCATCAATTTCGAAGGATACATTTTCCGGTTCTTTTCTGCTGCAATTTGCAAGTGTAATAACTAACAAAAACAGATATAGTGCTTTTTTTTTCATCATCTTTATTATTAATTAGTGACTAGTGACCAGTCACTAAAAGTCAAAATTCAAAAGTCAAAAGTCAAAACCAATATCCAAATACCTGATACCTGATACCTGATACCTGATACTAATTACTATTTTCCTGGATAATTCGGACTATATAACATGCTTTCTTTTCTTACCATAAGTTTGCCATCTTTCACAAAATCTTCGCCTCGTTCGCTCAAATGATCCACCATACGTTTTCTCCACAATTTTAAATCTTCATGTGATTTATTCTCTTCTACAAGATCAGTTATTTCACCAGGATCCTTTATCAGGTCGAATAACTGTTCTTTACCTTCATAGAAAAAATAGATATATTTCATTTTCCCATCAGTCAGTGCACACCAGTTGTTCTCTTTTCTGTAACAACGTGAGTGTTCCATATCTATATATTCACGCCATTCAGGATTTTTTTCTTCGACAAGTGTGAGCAGACTTTTACCATCCATATCCTCAGGTACATCTTTGCCTGCAGCATCGAGAAAGGTAGGTAAAAAATCACGCAGTTCAACCGGATAATCCATTCTGCTTCCTCTATCAACTTTTGATTTTATATTGGATGGCCATTTCATTAAAAATGGAATATTTGCTGAACCCTGATATGCATATGTTTTTCTCCAGTGATGATGATCACCGAGCATATCTCCATGATCTGAAGAAAACATAATTAATGCATCCTCATACATTCCTTTCTTCTTCAAGGCATTAAGAATTTCTCCAAGCTGTTCATCAATAAAACTTATATTGGCATAATAATATTTCCGGGAGTTTCTGGCATACTCATAACCAAAATCACCGAATGCTGCACTTTTAGTGTTAGGATAATTCTTAAATTCATCAGTCCATTCACCAACTACAGGCCCTGGAACATCAACATTCTTATACATATCTAAGAATCGCTGAGGAGGGTCGTATGGACTATGTGGCCTGGAAAAAGAAACTTTCAGCAGAAGAGGTTCCTCTTTTTCATAATCCTTAATAAATTCAACTGCTTTTTGTCCTGTCCAAAAAGTAGGATGTAATTTTTCATCAAGAGCATAAGTCCCTGCTCTGTGCTCGTTCCATCCTATGCCTGTAGCATTGGGGTCGGAACCAGGAGATTGTTCTTCAAACCATTGATGATAATCGCTGATAAATTCTTCAGATTCCCGTCGTCCTGATTCATCAAGTATAAGCTCATGAAAACCATGCAAATTTCTTTGTGGATGCCAGTGCATTTTACCAATACCATATGTATAATAACCCGCTTCTTTAAGCATCAGTGGTAATTCATACTTATATTTCTCAGCTACTCTGCCATATCCGAGCATTCCGTGATGCCATGGAGAAAAT
>JBHOTF010000083.1:0-6719 GCA_042584005.1 Bacteroidota bacterium | reverse complement strand
TTGCTATAGAATTTATTGACAACTATGATTCGCGGCGACTTGAATGCCAACTACAACCAGGTGTAATTTCATGCCTTGAGCATGTAAAACATATGGGTATTTGTCAGTCCGTTTTATCTGCCAGCCACCAGGAAGTTCTCGAAGAAATGATTGATTATTTTGATCTCAGGAAATATTTTTATCATATAAATGGACTAAAAAATCATTATGCAGGAGGCAAAATTGAAACTGCCCAAGAATTGATAAAAAAAATTGACATCCCTCCGGAAAGGATACTACTTATAGGTGACACAACACACGATTATGAAGTTTCCAATATTCTGAATTGTGATTGTTTGTTGGTTTCCAATGGTCACCATCCATTTGAAAAATTAACAAATTGTAGTGTTCAGGTCATTTCTACCCTAATTGAATTAAATAATCATTGATAAGCCGATTCTTTTTCTGTTAACATCAACCTCCTTAACTTTTACCTCAACATGTTGATGCAGTGATACTACATCTGCAGGATTTTTAACAAACTCATTCTTCAATTCAGAAATATGAACAAGACCGTCCTGTTTAACTCCAACATCCACAAATGCCCCGAAATTAGTAATATTTGTAACTATTCCCGGCAATACCATACCGGGAGATAAATCCTCAATAGAGCGAACTTCCGAAGAAAACTCAAAAACTTTTATTTTATTCCTGGGGTCCCTCCCTGGTTTTGCCAGTTCAGATAATATATCATTAAGAGTCGGCAAGCCTGTATTTCCTGTAACATATTTATTAATATCCAGCTTTTTCACAAGATCTTCTTTTCCGATCAAATCAGTTAAAGAACAATTAATATCTCTGGCCATTTTTTTTACAATGGAATAACTTTCCGGATGTACAGCGCTATTATCCAATGGATTGACAGCACCTGGTATTCTGAGAAATCCGGCACATTGCTCAAATGCTTTATCTCCCATCCTACTAACTTTATTGATTTCTTTTCTTGATTTAAAAATACCGTTTTTTGCTCTATATTCTACTATATTATTTGCTAATTGAGGCCCCAGGCCTGAAATATAGGTAAGGAGATGTTTACTTGCTGTATTAAGGTTTACTCCAACCATATTAACACAACTTTCAACTATATTATCAAGCCGTTGTTTAAGTTTAGTCTGATCTACATCATGCTGATATTGGCCAACTCCAATCGATTTGGGATCAATTTTTACAAGTTCTGCCAGAGGGTCCATTAATCTTCTGGCAATAGATATAGCTCCTCTTACTGTAACATCATATTCTGGAAATTCCTCTCTGGCTATTGAAGAGGCTGAATATACTGATGCTCCGTCTTCACTAACAACAAAAACCCTGACATCCTTTTCAAATTTCACTTTTTTTCTAATAAGCCATTCTGTTTCCCTGCTCGCAGTTCCATTACCAATCGCAATAGAATCTATCTTATAAACATTTACCAGTGTGTTTATTTTTTTCGCAGCCTGTTTACTTTCGTTCTGGGGCGGATGGGGAAATATTGTTTCATTATGTAAAAGATTACCCTGTTCATCTATACATACAATTTTACATCCTGTTCTAAAACCCGGATCAATTCCCATAACCCTTTTCTGCCCTAATGGAGCAGCCAAAAGAAGTTGACGAAGATTATCACCAAAAACTTTTATTGCTTCCTCATCAGCTTTCTTTTTTGATATGGATTTAAATTCATTTTCAATTGATGATCCCAGAAGTCTTTTATATGAGTCATGAATAGATTCTCTGATTTGATTTGCGCATTCATTTTCAGATTTTATAAATATTCTATATAGGTTATTTATTGCATCTTCTTCTTCGGGGTATATTCGTACTCTCATTATACCACTTTCTTCTCCTCTACGCATTGCCAGATATCTGTGGGAAGCACATTTTGACAAAACTTCCTGAGAATCAAAATAATCTTTATACTTTTCTCCTTCCTCTTCTTTTCCTTTAATTACTTTTGAAAATATTATAGCATTTCTTTCAAATAATAATCTTATGCTTTTCCTGGCATTTTCATTTTCACTTATCCATTCAGCAATAATATCTCTTGCTCCCAGAAGAGCATCTTCAATAGTTTCTACTTCTTCAGAAATATAAGATTCAGCTTGTGCATATAAATCACTCTCATTCTGTTTCATAATTATTTGAGCCAGAGGTTCAAGTCCCTTCTCCTTTGCCACAGTGGCCCTGGTTTTTCTTTTTTGCTTGTAGGGTAAATAAATATCTTCCAGTTCGGTAATCGTATTGGCATTATTTATTCTTTCTCTGAGATTTTCATCCAACTTCCCTTGCTTATCGATAGCCTCAATAATACTGGAACGTCGTTTATCCAGTTCTGTCAACTGATCCATCAGTTCCCTAATTCTTAATATCTGAACCTCATCAAGGCTCCCTGTAAATTCTTTTCTGTACCGGCTAATAAAAGGTATAGTAGCACCTTCCTTAAACAGGGAAATTGTATTAATTACCTGTTGATCTTTAATAGATAATTCTTTCGAAATAATTGAAATATGTTTCTTTTCCATTTTCTTAAATCTATTATAATTTATTGGGTTTGGATATGATTTAATTATTTTCATCCATCCTGTTGGCTTTTAATACACCTTTAATTTTGAGCAGCTTTTTTATCAACAGGTCAAGGTGGCTGGTATCATTAACAATAACTGTTATATTTCCTTCAAACATCCCATCACTTGTGTCTATATTAATAGACCTTACTTTCATGTCCAGTTCATCACTTACTACTTTTGAGATATTATTTATTATTCCAAAATCGTCTATTCCTGTAACCCTTACATTTACCGGATAACCAGATTTGCCAGAACTGTGGGGCCATCTGACTTTAACCAGCCTGTATGGGTAACGCAAAACCATTTCTTTAGCGTTTGGACAATTTACACGATGAATTTTTGTGCCCCTGCCAATGGTCACAAATCCAAAAACTTTATCTCCAAAAATTGGATTACAACATTTTGCCAGGCTGTAATCAATTTTATCAATATGATTATCTATAATCAGGTAATCGCTTGTAGAAGAAATAGTTTTATTAACAATATCCTCAGAACTCTCCTTAATAATATTCTCATGAAAATATTCACTTTGTACTTTTTCATCGAAGATAATTTTTTTTATTTCCGGAAAATCAATTTTTCCTTCCCCAACCATTTGATAAAGCTCAATAGAATCTTTTAGTTTAAGTACATTTGTTAGCTTATGTATTGCATCAGCCGAGGTATGGGCCTTCCATTGAGTTAATTTCCGCTGAAGGATCTCTTTCCCCTCTTTGGCCAATTTGTACTCATTATCTTTAAGCAATCTTTTTATTCTTGAAATAGCTTTTTTTGTAACAACATAATTAAGCCAATCGGATTTTGGTAACTGATTTTTAGATGTTATAATTTCTACAGTATCACCGGTTGTGAGTTTATGTTTAAAAGGTACGATTCTTCCGTTTACTTTAGCTCCTGTACACGCAGAACCGACCTTACCATGAATGGAAAATGCAAAATCCAGAACCGAGGAGGAAGATGGTAATTTTTTCAGGTCACCCTGAGGAGTAAAAATAAATACTTCCCCTGAATATAGTTCCATTTTAGAATTAGCTAATAAATTAAGTTCTTTATCGACTGTATTTTCTATAGTTTTTCGTATGTTGGCAAGCCATTTATCAGTTGAAAGTTTTGCAGATTTACTTTTATATTTCCAGTGAGCGGCATAACCATTCTCAGCTATTTCATTCATACGAACTGTTCTAATTTGCACTTCAACCCATTTCCCATCATTTCCTATCACTGTTGTATGTAAAGATTCATACCCATTTGGTTTTGGTGTTGATATCCAATCCCGTAATCTGTTTGGATTTGGCCTGTATAAATCTGTAATAATTGAATATACTTTCCAACAATCAGCTTTTTCATTGGTATGAGATTCATCTAAAATGATTCTTATCGCAAAAAGATCATAAACCTCATTAAACTCAACATTTTGTTTTTTTATTTTTGTCCAAATAGAAAAAATTGATTTGGGACGTCCTTTAATTTCACAATTTATTCTGTTTTTTTCCAGTTCCTTTTTCAGGGGATTAATAAATTCTGAAATATATTTATCGCGTCCTTTTTTTGTTTCTTTGAGTTTTCCGGCAATATCATGATAAACATCGCTTTGAAGAACCTTCATTGAAGTTTCTTCAAATTCTGTTTTCATTTTGTACAATCCCAATCTATGGGCAAGCGGTGCATATAAAGAGCTCGATTCCATGGCCAGTCTTAATTGTTTTTCTTCAGGGAACACAGATATCGATCTCATATGAGCCAGGCGGTCAGCCAAACGTATCAAGACAACCCTGATATCGTCAGACAAACTAATAAGTAATTTGATAAAATTCTCTGATTGCATTGCAGTGTTTTTTGCATGAATCTTAGATATTTTTAATAATCTCTTAATAATTTCCTTTATTTCTTCCCCAAATATTTCCTTTATATCCTCTAATGACTTAATATCTGAAGAAACAATATCATGCATCAAAGCAGCAACCACTGCAGGAATTCCAAGCCCAATTTCATCAGAAACAATTATTGCTACCTCATGAGCGTGATTATAATATAATTCGCCTGATTTTTTTCTTGGTTCTTTATAAGAATCTATAATTAATTCAACAGCATTTCTAAGTAGATGCAAATTATCCTTATCAATATAGGGCCTGCACAAACGCAAAAGATCTGCATAGTTCGTCAATACTTCTTTTCTTTCTGTCAATACCTTTTGCATAATTATTACAACTTTTCCAGTTAAAATCCTCTTACAAATTTAGCTGAATTATAAACTAAATAAACATGAAAATAGTAAAAAAGGTCAACCCGGAACATGAACCGGGCAAATCGAGCTCAACCACTGAAAGGAGTTAAACTCAGAATCCGGAGCTAACTATTTACGGTCTGTTTGTTTAAATTTTCCTGATGAAAATGATTTCTTGGATTTAGGCCTGTATTGTTTAATATTTTTTTCCGGACTATATACCGGACCCTTTCCCAGGTGAGGTGGCAATGGGATTTTAAAGACCTCTTTTCCCAGCAGCTTTTCAATTTTACTAAATTCTTGTTGGTCTCTTTCACTAATAAATGTAATTGCCACTCCGTTTGACTCAGCTCTTGCCGTTCGGCCAATCCGGTGAATATAATCTTCTGCATCGTGAGGTACATCATAATTAATAACCAGATCTATCTCATCGATATCAATTCCTCTTGATAAAACATCAGTAGCAACCAGAATCTGAACCTTTCGATTTTTGTACAATCTAAGAATTTCTTCTCTTTCATTCTGTTGAAGATCAGAATGAATTGATTTTGCATTAAAGCCAAGTTTCTGAAGATCAGCAGTAACCGATTTTACATTCTTTTTTGTTGATGAAAAAATGAGAACACTTTTGATATCTTTTTCCCGTAGCAATTCTTCTATTAAACGATTTTTCTGACGAAAATAAACCATATAAGCTGCTTGCAAAACATTTTCCGGAGGTTTGGCAACAGCCAGGTAAATCTCTACAGGATTTTTTAGCATCTTACCTGCCAACTCCTTTATTTTTGAGGGCATGGTAGCAGAGAACAGTAAATTTTGCCTTTCAGCAGGTAAAGATGAAATTATTTTGACAATATCATCAAAAAAGCCCATATCAAGCATCCTGTCAGCTTCATCCAGAATAAGATGTTTCAAACCACTAAAATCAAAATATTTAAAATTAAGGTGACTTATCATACGGCCGGGAGTGGCAATAATTACATCAGCATTTTTCTTCAATGCATTTTTTTGTTTATCCCATGCTGAAGAATCACCTCCTCCATATATAGCAACCGAGCTTACCGGAAGAAAATATGCCAGCCCTTCCAGGTGTTGATCTATTTGAATAACAAGTTCTCTTGTTGGAGCAATTATCAATGTATTAATTGAATTTTGTTTGTTTTCAATAATTTTTTGAATAACTGGCAATAAGTAGGCTGCTGTTTTCCCTGTTCCGGTTTGAGCACAAGCAATTAGATCTTTATTTGACATAATTGCTGGAATGGCTTTCTCCTGAATAGGAGTAGGAATATCATAAGCCATTGATAATATTCCATCAAGCAGTTCCTTTCCAAATCCAAATTCAGTAAATTTCAAAATATTATCTTATTTAATTACTTTCTACACATTAATCAGCACCTTCGTTGTTATTAATGAGTTCCTTGTAGATCTCAACTGATGCCCAGGCATCGGTAGCAGCATATTTTATTTGGGCATCATCCAATTTATCCTGTTCCCAATTTGATAATTGCTTTGCTTTTGATATTTTAAATCCAAGCACAATGGCACAAAGATTTTTCAAACTAAAATTCTCAATTCCAAACTCTTTAACCATATCTTGAAGTTCAATAAATCCATCAGGCTTAAACTCTTTTAATTTTCTTAAACTAATAAGGTCATCATGAATTGCTACGCCTATTTTTATAATCTTGGGATTTGACAAAATATTAATAATTTCAACTGGTAGACCAATCTTATTTAGCCTGAACAGATACGTTATACCTCCTCCTGACAGCTGTAATAAGGCAACTTTATTAATTCTCCCCTTTTTAAATGAAGGCCTGGTTTCAGTATCAAAACCCAATAAACTACAATGATTTATTTTTTTAACTACCCTTCTCAAATCTTTAGGATCTTCAACCACAATAGTT
>JBHOTF010000082.1:0-6894 GCA_042584005.1 Bacteroidota bacterium | reverse complement strand
CTGTTGTTTGTTATTTTCAGTAACATAGGCATAGCTCAGCAAGATCCTCAATTCAGCCTGAATATGTTCAATCATTTATCGATAAATCCTGGATTTGCAGGAAGTAGTGAAGCAATTGAGGCCTCTGCAATTATCAGGGAACAGTGGATTGGATTTCAAGGGAATCCTAAAACTACTGTTTTTAGTATTCATACACCATTTAAACCTTTTGGAATAAATAGTGGTATCGGCTTAAACATTCTTGATGATAAAATAGGTTATTATAATGATATTGGCCTTATGCTGTCGTACTCATACAAAAGGGTAATAGGAAATGGAAATCTTGGAATAGGAATAAATATTGGCATGTTAAACAAAACTATCGATCCTACTGATCCGGGATGGGATATTCCCGATTCCGACATGCATACTTCAGCATCCAATGATCCGGCTATTCCCGATGGAAAGGAAACAGGAATGGGTTTTGATATGGGGCTTGGAGGGTTTTATTCAAATGATAAGTTTTACACAGGATTGTCTGTAACCCACTTATTTCAACCCAATATTGACCTGGGAGAACAAGCTGTAGCAAAATTAAATCGACATCTTTATTTTACAGCAGGCTATTCATTTCAGCTGAATAATCCTCTTTTTGAAATAGTCCCATCTATCTTAGTAAAAAACAGTGTTAGTACTCAATTTGATGTTAATGCACTGGTTAGATACAATAAAAAATACTGGGGAGGCGTTTCGTATAGGTTGCAAGATGCAATTGTAGTAATAGCAGGCATGAAACTCGGTAATGGATTAATGCTTAATATTGCCTATGATTTTACTACTTCGGATATTCGGGGATATAGTGATGGATCAGTAGAGTTCATGATTGGATATAGTATGAAAATAAGTGTTGATAAAGGAACACAAAAATATAAAAGTGTTAGATATTTATAATTTTTTAATAACTCTTGACGTTTAGATAACTAAGATATAATAAGAATACATTATGAAGAAATTTATTATTCCCGGTTTAGTCCTGGCATTGTTTTTAAGCAGTTGTGGTAAGCATGGTAATGGCGAATTAACTGGTGTGGCAAACCGAAGTAAATGGTTTGAACCGGAACCTTTTGGTATGGTTAAAATTCCCGGAGGAAGTTTTACTATGGGTCCAAACGACCAGGATTTTGCTTCTACTATGAACGCTCAATCAAAAACTATCTCTGTTGACGGTTTCTGGATGGACGAAACAGAAATAACAAATAATGAATACCGGCAGTTTGTTGAATGGGTTATTGATTCCCTCTCACGTCAATGGATTGGAGCAACTCTCCCTGATGAATTCCTTATTTCCGAAGATGTAGCCGGGAATCCAATTGACCCTCCGTTCATTAACTGGAAAACAAGAATAGACGATAGAAATGAGGATGTTGCAATGGCTCTTAACAATCTCTACCTTAATGAAGAAGAGAGATTCTTCCGGCGCAAAGATATAGATGCCAGAAAACTTATTTATAAATATTCCTGGATAACTACCCGACAGGCAGCAAAAAAATCAAATCGTTATAATTATGAAACAAATCAATATGAAGGAGTGGTTTTTAACGCTGACGGAGATACAGTAAATATAAATGACCGTTCAGCATTTATTATGAATAGATCTATTAATATTTATCCCGATACTCTATGCTGGATAGCCGATTTTACTTATTCTTATAATGATCCATGGACAAATCTTTATTTCTGGCATCCCGGATTTGACGATTATCCCGTTGTTGGAATTTCATGGGAGCAGGCTAATGCATTTTCAATATGGAGAACTCAGTATCATAATAATTATCTGTACATTAAAAAAACCGGAGCTACAGTACATAATTATCGTTTACCTACTGAATACGAATGGGAATACGCAGCTCGTGGTGGACTCCAATTATCACAATATCCCTGGGGCGGACCATATACCAGAGATAAAAAAGGAAATTTCTTAGCCAATTATAAACCTTTAAGAGGTAATTATGTGGAAGACGGAAGTATTATTCCTTCTGAAGTAGGATCATACCTGCCTAATGGTTTTGGACTTTATGATATGGCAGGTAACGTAGCCGAATGGACAAAATCTGCATATGACGAATCGTCATACAGTTTTACACACGACCTGAATCCAAATTACGAATATAATGCCTTACCTGATGATCCTCCTGTAATGAAAAGAAAAGTAATCAGAGGTGGATCATGGAAGGATATCAGTTATTTTAATCAAACCAGTTCACGCTCATACGAATATCAGGATTCTACAAAATCATATATAGGATTCCGTTGTGTACGTTCATCAATGGGGTCAAGAATACAATAAATGAAATTTAACCACAAATAAAAAAATAAAACATGTCAAGATTCTCAGAAATGTTGGGGTCAACCCTCTGGAAAAAAATAATGAATAAGGCTTATGCCTGGGGAGCTGCAATTGTAATTATTGGAGCCTTAATGAAACTTGAGCATTATGCCTATTCCAGCTACTTTCTTGTAATAGGACTTGGAACCGAAGCGGTTATATTTTTTCTGTCAGGTTTCGAACCAATATGGAAAGATTATGACTGGAGCCTTGTTTATCCTGAATTAGAAGATAAAAATAATAAAGGTAAAAAAGGGACAGGCAGAATGGCATCAGGAACCTCATCAATTTCACGCTTTGATGAAATGCTTGAAAAAGCAGAAATTACGCCCGAGTTGTTTGAAAAACTTGGGCATGGTTTGAAAAACCTGAGTGATACAACAGCAAAAATTTCTGATATTTCTAAAGCTTCCGTTGCAACAAACGATTATGTTTCAACAATGAAAGCTGCTACTAATTCAGTAAATGAATTCGCTGATTCATATCATAAGTCAATGGAATCTTTAAACTCATCTGCTTCCGAATTAACACAATCTTACCAAAAATCATCAGAGATTGTAGCAAAAACTGGTGAAAAACTTGTTGATCAGGTTTCAAGTTCAAGCAACCAGCTTGCTGATACTTATCAGAAACTTCTGGAGTCGGTAAATAAAGATTTTGTAAGGTTAAGTGAAGGAAATACTGCCTATGGCGATCAGCTTGAAACTTTGAATAAAAACCTTTCTGCACTAAATTCAACTTATGAAATTCAGCTTAGCGGCACCAATAAGCATGTTGAAGCAACTGAGGTGGCTTATTCCGGATTAGATGCTATGCTCGATAATCTTAAAAGCTCTGTGGAAGCAACCAGCAGGTATCAGAATGAAGTTACTCAGCTGGGACAAAAACTTGAGGCGCTTAATAAAGTTTACGGTAATATGCTGACTGCAATGAATGTAAAAACTAATATTTAGTTATTCTGTTAATCAATAGATAAATATGGCAGCGCAGAAAATAACGACACGACAGAAAATGATCAATATGATGTATTTGGTGCTAATGGCATTACTTGCACTTAATGTATCTAAAGAAACTCTGGATGTTATTGTGAAGGTCGACAAAGGAATGGCAAAAACAACTGAAAATTTTGAAGCCAAAAACAACCAGTTATACGCATCATTTGATAATGCCTATTTTCTGAACCCTACCAAAGTAGGCCCGTGGAAAATAAAGGCCGATGAGGTAAAAATAAACTCTGACGAACTTTTTAATAAAATTAACGAATATAAATATGATATTGTTCGAAGAGCAGATAAAGAAGGTGCCCACCTTGATTCTATAAAAAATCTGGAAGACCTTAATGCTTCAGCAGAAATTATGCTGACTGCAGAAGGCGGGCGAAGAGCAAATGATCTACGTTCCTCAATTGAAACATACCGCGATTTTTTATTAAATATGGTGGCTGATGCAGACTCAAGCCTTTTAAATTCAATCAGCGAAAATCTCAACACTAACGATCCCCCAAGAGATGAACATGATGCCAGCAGAACATGGCAACAAGATAATTTTGAAAATCTTCCTTTAATCGGAGTTATTGCATTAATGACAAAAATGCAGGCCGATGTTAGAAATGCTGAATCGGATGTGTTAAATTATTTATATAAGGAAATTGATGCAGAGTCGTTTAAATTTAATAAACTAACGGCTGTTGCAATTCCTAAATCAAGATTTCTTTTTGAAGGTGATGTGTTTGAAGCTACAGTATTCTTATCTGCCGCTGATACCACCCAGGATCCGCAAATAATTGTTGGCAACACTAATCTTCCTGTACAAGATGGTAAAGCAATATTCCGTCAAACTACTTCAGGTATTGGGATGAAAAACTTTGGTGGAGTAATAAAATATATATCTCCTGATGGTTCAACAAAAAATTATCCCTTTGAGATTCCATATGAAGTTGCAGAACCAAGCCTGGTAGTGTCTCCAACAGCAATGAATGTATTATTTATGGGTATTCCTGCCGGAAACCCTATTGCAATAGCTGTTCCGGGGATTCAGCCTGATGAATTAATCGTACAATTGGATAAAGGAGAAATAAGAAGAAATGGTGATAATTGGCTTGCATTTCCAAATGAAAGAAATGGAATAGCTACCATTACAGTTTCCTCTGAAATTAATGGTGAAAGAAAAGTAATGGGGACTGAAATATTCCGGTTAAAACGTTTGCCCGATCCTATTGCCACAGTAGCTTCTCTGAGGGGTGGAAAAATTGCTAAAGAATCATTATTAGCCCAAAGAGGTGTAATAGCAACACTCGAGAATTTCTTTTTTGAACTTCAATATGTTGTTACTGGATTTACTTTCACCGTAATAAATAATCAATATGCTGATGATGAGATATCAGATAGTTGGTTGTTTACTGAAAAACAAAAAGAAATGATAGGGACCCTAAGAAGAGGGCAAAGAGTTTATATTGAAAGTATCAAATGCGAAGGCCCTGATAAAATTGAAAGAGAATTAGGAACAATTAGTTTTATTATAAACTAGATGAAAATAGAAATGAAAAAATTATTAATTATTGGTATTGGCATATTATTGCTAAGCACAAATCCGACTGTTAAAGCCCAGTCGTACGACGGACTGGATCTTATTTATAATAAGCAGCATACAGTTAATAAAAAACCAATACCTTACCAAACGGTAAGAGAGGCAGATTTATTCTGGTCGAAAGTTATTTGGAGAATTGTAGATCTTAGAGAGAAAATAAATCATCCTCTTTATTTCCCAACACAACCAATAGGCAGCAGAAGAAGTATGATAGATGTAATATTGGAAGCTGTTGATTCATTGGGATTACAAGCATATTCACCTCGTGATGACAATAACGAATTCAAAGTACCGATTACATTTGAAGATATAAAAGAAGAATTCGATGCCACAGAAAAAATACAAGAGGTAATACAGGATAATATTACCGAAGAAACTACAATGGATACAATAGTCGGGCAAATACATTCTGAGGAGGTTATGCAAATTCTCGTAAAAGAACTCTGGTTCTTCGACAAACAACGTTCGGTAATGGATGTGCGAGTAATTGGATTTTGCCCCATTCGTTTGTATTATCAAGATCAGGCTATTGATGATGCTAATCTTAATCTTGAACCAACAAAGAAAAAATTATTCTGGGTAAAATATACTGAAGCAAGGCCATTTTTGGCTAATAGTGAAGTGTTTAACCCTGGTAATGATGCTGCCAGATTATCATTCGATGATATTTTTTATAAAAGAAAATTTAACGGTTATATTGTAAAAGAATCAAACGTATGGGATAACAGGAATATTAATTCTTATTTGTCTGGCATGGAAATTATGATGGAAACTAACAGAATTGAAGAATTCATCTTTAATTTCGGGCACGATCTTTGGGAATATTAAACCTTAATTACATAAAATAAAAAAAGGGGCTTTTCATTAACCCTTTTTTTTTAAAGCATTTTTAATATTTATATAAATGTCTCTCCTTTTTGTATCTGAATATCGACGACAAATTGTTTGATTTTTTGCTCTTCCTCTTTTTTACAAATAAGAAGCAATCCATCTGATTCGATCACAATATATCCTTTCATACCTTGCATCACAACAAGTTTATTTTCGGGCATATTAATTAAACAATCTTCAGAATCGTATAATAAAACATTATCTCCAACTATGGAATTTCCTTTAGCATCTTTTTCGAGGTGTTCATATAAGGATCCCCATGTTCCCAAATCTGACCAGCCAAAATCGGCACAAATAACAAATACATTTGATGCTTTTTCCATAATACCATAATCAATAGAAATATTAGGGCAATCAGCATATATTCGATTGATAAATTCTTTTTCCTTTTGTGTTCCATATACACCCTTTTCCGAGGCAAAAAGATTATTTACCTCAGGAAGATATTTATTAAACGATTCCATAATAGATCTAAGAGACCATATAAAAATTCCGGAATTCCAGAAAAAGTCCCCACTTGAATAAAACACTTTTGCAAGTTCCAGATCGGGTTTCTCGGTAAAGGTTTTTACAGATTTTAACCGTTTGTTTGGAAATTCAATCTTCTTGCCATTTACCTGAATATATCCATATCCTGTTTCGGGCCGGCCAGGCTTTATCCCTAATGTCAGTAATGCATTATTTGCAGTAACAAATTCCAGACCTTCTTCTATTACAGCAGTAAATTCATTTTCATTTAATATTAAATGGTCAGAAGGAGCAACAATAATATTTGCATCAGGGTTTATTCGATTTATCCTATGGCTTGCATAAGCAATACAAGGGGCAGTATTTCTTCGGAATGGCTCAAGTAAAACATGTTCACCATTAATTTCAGGTAGTTGCTCAATAACAAGATCCCTGTAAATACTATTTGTAACGATGAAAATATTTTCAGGCAGACAAAGAGTTTTAAAACGGGAATAGGTTTGCTGCAAGAGTGTTTTTCCAGTACCCAGAATATCAAGAAATTGTTTTGGTTTTTTTGTCCGGCTAAGGGGCCAAAAGCGACT